>JAAYLF010000081.1 GCA_012522035.1 Clostridiaceae bacterium | reverse complement strand
TTCAATCAAAGCGCAAGCAAGCAGAATTGACATATTGATAAAAGTTGACTTTGACAAGGACGAACTTAAAGTAAGCATAACGGATAATGGTGTAGGCATGGACAGCGAAATGCTTTCGAAGGTTGTGGATCCTTTTACAACCGGCAGAACTACAAGAAATGTTGGGCTTGGAATTCCTTTTTTCAAACAGGCATGCGAAATGACGGGCGGTCACGTCGAAATTGCATCAAGAAGGAATGAAGGAACAACCATTACAGGTAAAATGGTTGTTTCGCATATTGACAGGCTTCCACTTGGGGATATTGGTGAAACTTTTCAGACTCTGATATTATCTAAGCCTGATATTGATTATGTGCTAAGACTTGAGAATTCAGAGGAAAGTGTAGAAATATCAACCAGGGAAATCAAAATAGAGCTGGAGGATGTGCCAATAACCGCTTATGAGGTTCTGATATGGTTGAAAAACCTGGTTAATACCAAGGTTTTTGAAATACTTGGAGATATATGAAAGCTGTTTTACTATTCAGTTAAATGTTATATAATATATCTGTACCAAAAGGAGTGATTTTATGGAGAAAATCAAATTCAAACCATCAACTTTACTAAGTCCTGTGCCAGTAGTTATGGTATCGATGGGAGACAAAAATGTTTCGAATATCATAACTGTAGCCTGGGTGGGCACTGTCAATTCAGAGCCGCCTATGATATCAATTTCTGTCAGAAGACAGAGATATTCCTATGATATTATAAACAAGCACAAGACTTTTGGAGTGAATTTGGTATCTGCAGACATTGTGGAAAAAGCGGATTGGTGCGGTGTCAAGTCCGGCAAGGAATATGACAAATTCAAGGAATGCAACTTCACTAAGTTCTACGGTGACATAACAGGCGTTCCGCTGATAAAGGAAAGCCCTGTAAACGTTGAGTGTGAGGTTAAGGAAGTTGTATCCCTGGGATCTCATGACATGTTTATTGGAGAAGTTGTTGCAGTTTACACGAATGCATCCTTGTCTGATAATAAAGGAAAACTTGATTTGGCCAAGGCTAATTTGGTATCATACGCACATGGCGAGTATTATGCCTTGGATGAAAGATTGGGCTTTTTCGGTTTCTCGGTTGCGAGAGAGGAAGTCCTGAGAAGAAGAATGGGTAAAGAATAATTGGGGATGTGTATATGAAAAAGTTTCTTGCCTTTTTTATGGCAGTTGTAATACTGGTTACAATGGCTACCGGATGTTCAAAGGATGAAAATGAAAATCCTGTATTGGTGCTCAACATCAAGAGTGAAAGGTTTGGCATTGAGGGTACTGTGGAAATTGAGATGTATCCCGACAAGGCGCCAAATACGGTGAAAAACATAATATATCTGGCGAATCTGGGGTTCTATGATGGAATTCAGATATGTCAGGTCAGGCCAGACAAGCTGGTGGAGGTAGGAGATCCAAAGAATGTGCAGCTTGGCGGCGTGAGATATGCCATAAAAGGTGAGTTCAAGGAAAATGGATTCACCCAGAATGATATCAAGTTTGAGCGCGGAGTAGTCGCCATGTCAAGATATGCTGCCAGCTATGATTCGGCAGTTGGAGACTTTTTCATTCAGCTTGATGACACGGAAGAGTATGACGGCAAGTTTGCCGCGTTCGGACGTGTTATTAAAGGACTTGAACTGCTGGATGAGATTAGCAGAGTCAAGAATGTAGGAAGAGCTTTGGGATATGAACCGGTATATCCCATATTTGTGGAGAGTGTTTATCTAAAGCTTAAAGGAAAACAGTATGACGAGCCAAAGAGACATATAAGGGAGTATTACGGTGCAAACAAAGGCTGGTAATTTATTTGTTGTTGTTTTAATTTTTTCCATACTATTGTTTCCAATGTTTGAAACGACTGCCGGGCAGGAGAGTTTGTCCGTAAGTGTTTCCCTTGACAAAAAAATTGCTGTTCATAGCGATTTGGTTGAAGTGACTGTGTCTCTATTGGGATACAGCTCGAACAATATAGGTGTTATTGAAGCTTGTATCCCAATAGATACAAGTCTTTTTTCTGTCGTGGAAGAATCAATACAAAACCATGTCGAAACAGAAGCAGGAAAGCCCATCATTACAATGGGATACAGAAAGGGAAGCAGTGAGGTGTACTACAGCTATGTGGATGTGGTCAATCTTGTTGAAAAGGGAGGAGAGGTGTTTTCCTTTCAGCTTGAAGTAGTAGGAGATGATGTGGATGTTTTGAAGGAAATTGAATTTTCTACTGTTATTCTTGCGGACAAGGATTTCAATAATCTTGAATTAAGCTTAAAGACTGCTTTCATTTACATAACGGATTATAACATAAATGCAGAAGAAGGATTGCTTTCCAGGATACATAAGAACACAAAAGTTAGGGAATTTAAAGAAAGTTTAAGTGAGTTGAATGTAGAGATATTAGATAAAAATGATAATCCGGTGGATGACGAAAAATATGTGGGAACAGGCATGAAAGTACGTTTCGAATTGAATGGGGATATGAACGAATATTTATTGTGTGTAACCGGGGATGCAAACGGAGATGGAGTTTTAAATGTAACTGACCTGATAACTGTCAGAGCCCACATACTTAACAAGAAAAAACTTGAAGGAATATATTTTATGGCTGCTGATGTAAATAACAACGGGGAAATAAACATAACAGATTATATAGGAATAAATGCAGATATATTAAATAAAAAGTATATTGTACCAAATTAAACACATTTGATGGAGGAAATATGAGGAAAATAACTGTGATTTTTATTGTATTGTTACTTCTTCTTTCCGGTTTAATTTCAATAAGTGCAGAAGTGGAAAGAAGGTTTCTATTGGCAGGTGCGGCTACTGTCGAAGGTGGCAGAACATATGTTGTAACTGTCAAAATAGATGGTACCAATATTTATGGCTGCCAGGCCATATTGGAGTATGATCCTGAACAGCTGGAACTAAAGGGTGCCGTATTAATTCAAAATGAGTTCACCGAGGAGTGGTCTTATCAGGAGATGGAAGGTCTTCCGGAAGGAGAAATTGGGTTTGTGCTGGTGCTGGATGACACGAAACTTGAAAATCCAATCAGCCAGGAAACCGGAATTATTAATATATCCTTTACAGTAAAAGAGGAATTGGAAGATGGCACAAAGGTTAATATACGCCTCAAGGAACAGGTTATTACCTATGATGAAGAGATAGGTGATGTAAAGCCTGAAGATGTGGAGTTTAAATTCACGGTCATTAAAAAGGTGCTGTCAAACAATGATTACCTTAAAAGTCTTAATGTTACAAACGGCACGCTGGTCCCAAGTTTCAACAAGAACACTCTCAATTACACTGTAAGTGTACCGTATTACGTAACAAAACTGCAGTTTACAGCTTTGTGTGAAGATGAAAAAAGCACAATGCAGGTAGTTAATCCAGACCTTGTTGAAGGCGGCAAAACGAATGTGACAATAACAGTCACTTCTGAAGCTGGTACTAAGAGGGTGTATACAATACAGGTGACAAGAGCAGCAAAACCAGAAGAGCCAAAGAGCAGCAACAACAAACTGGAGAGTCTTGAAGCTGATTATCCGCTTTCTCCATTGTTCCATCCTGATATAACCGAGTATACAATGGAGGTGCCTAACGAGGTTACGGAAATAATACTGAGCATAACCACACAGGATACCAAGTGCACATATGTGGTGGAAGGTGGAATGAATCTTGTGGCGGGAGAAAACACGGTTACGGTTGTATGCACAGCGGAAGATGGCAGTGTAAGAAACTATGTCATTACCGTTACAAGACAGGAAGGGCAGCAGGAAACTCCATCGCCAACTGATGAGGAACCCACCGATTCACCTGGAGAAACAACCGAGCCGACACAGCCTGCTGAAACACCTGGTGTCATAGTAATATCGGATCCTAAAGGCATGCCATACTGGCTGGTAATTGTTTTGATTATAATTTTCACTGGCGTTGGATTTATGTTTGGTGTTACGATCAACATAAAGGGTGCAAAAGAGTATAACGATGTTGATGATGATGATAATTACATAGAAAGTAACATAGTTGAATCTGACTTCGGAAGGAAGGAAACACCAAAAAAGAAGGAAAGGAATACATTGTTCATTATTGAAGATTCTTTCCGTGATGATGACAAATAATATTTGACAATGTGACATTGCTGTGTTAAAATCTTTTGGTGCCGCTCTGTAAGGGTTTTAAAATCTGATCTTTCAGTACCCTTGGCAGGCGAGTTTTATGTGGAGGTGCAATAATGTACGCAATTATAGTAACAGGGGGAAAACAGTACAAAGTTTCCGAAGGAAGTACCATTTTTGTAGAAAAGCTTAATGCAGAGCCTGAACAGGAGGTTGTATTCAACGAAGTTCTGGCTGTATCAAAAGGCGATGAAGTTGTATTCGGTACTCCAAGAGTTGAAGGTGTTTCTGTTACAGCTAGAGTGCTTAAGAATGGAAAGGGCAAGAAGATTCGCATAATTAAGCACAAACCCAAGAAGGGTTACAAAAAGAGACAGGGACATAGACAACCATATACCCAGGTAGTTATTGAGAAAATAAATGCTTAATCATGATACATGTGAGTATTTGGCTAAAAGATAAAAGAATTGTTGGTTTTGAAATAAAAGGGCATGCGGGATACGCAGATAAAGGATATGATATAATTTGTTCTGCGGTTTCCGCAATAGGTTATACGGCAGTTGGATATTTTGAAAACAAATACAATCCGCAGCGGATGAAGGACAAAATATCGTACATTGAAATGGATGGTTACATGAAGTTTACCCGGCCAAAAACCACAGACTCTAATGAAATCTTAAAAGATGATGCGGTTTTGGAAGCCATGGTTCTGGGTTTGAAACAGGTTGAATACTCATATGGCAGCAAATTTGTACGTATTAAAGAAGAGGAGGTATAGTCGTATGTTGAGAATAAATCTACAGTTGTTTGCACAGAAAAAAGGTGTTGGTAGCTCAAAGAACGGAAGAGATTCCGAATCCAAGAGGCTTGGTGTAAAGCGTGCAGACGGACAGTTCGTTTTGGCAGGAAACATACTTGTCAGACAGAGAGGAACCAGAATTCATCCTGGTGTCAACGTTGGAATGGGCAAGGACCATACGCTTTATGCACTGGTTGATGGAAGAGTAAGTTTTCATAGACTTGGCAAGAAGAGGAAGCAAGTTTCCATCATTGCTGAATAATAATAAGTTATGTTCAAGCTAAAGAAAGTCCGGTTTTACCGGGCTTTTTATGTAGGAGGAAATAATTATGTTTATAGATAAAGCCCAAATTACAATCAAATCAGGAGATGGCGGAGACGGTATTGTTTCCTTCAGAAGGGAGAAATACGTGCCTGCAGGAGGTCCTGATGGCGGAAATGGCGGGGACGGAGGAAATGTCATTTTCAAGGTTGACGAAGGAGCATCAACTCTTGCCAATTTCAGATATAAAAGAAAATACAAGGCAGGTAATGGACAAAATGGCGGACCGAACAAAAGAACGGGAAAAAGAGGAGAAGACATTGTAATCAAGGTTCCTCTTGGCACTATTGTTTATGACAGTCAGACCAACAGGGTTCTGGCAGACATGGTGTCTCCTGATGATGAAGTTGTTGTTTTAAAAGGCGGAAAAGGCGGCAGAGGCAACATGAACTATGCCACATCTACAAGGCAGGTGCCGAACTTTGCAAAAGCAGGAGAGAAGGGTGTGGAACTTGAAGTAGTTCTGGAGCTTAAGCTTCTAGCGGATGTAGGCCTTGTCGGATGGCCGAATGTAGGCAAGTCCACACTGTTGGCAGCTACTACGGAAGCAAAGCCGGAGATTGCAAATTATCATTTTACAACAATCAATCCTATTCTTGGTGTAGTCACGTATGACGATACAAGCTATGTCATAGCTGATATTCCCGGTCTGATAGAAGGTGCTTCTGAAGGTGTGGGGCTTGGTCATCAGTTCCTGAGGCACATAGAACGTACAAGACTTATCCTCCATGTAATTGACATGGCTGGAACAGAAGGCAGGGATCCTTTTGAAGATTTCCTTATGATTAACAATGAACTTGAGAAGTACAATGAGGAACTGGCAAAAAGGCCGCAAATCATTGCTGCAAACAAAATGGATGTGGCAGGCAGCGATGAGAATCTTGTAGTTTTCAGGGAGAAACTTGATAAATGGATAGAGGAAAACGACAGAATTTCACAGGTTGAGATGGGTGCCTTCAGAATATTTGAAATATCTGCATTGAAGCAGATTGGTACACGCGAGCTTGTAATGTATGCCGGTTCACTTCTTGAAAAGCTTCCTAAGATTCCTCTTGTGTCTTTTGATGAGGAAATTGTCATTCACAAGGCCGTGGAGGAAGAGGATGAGTTTACCATACATGTGGATGAGGAAGGCAAATACGTGGTGGAAGGAAGTTTTGTTGACAACCTGCTAAGAGGTATAAATTTCAACGACTACGAATCCATGGCGTATTTTCAGAATTCTTTGAGAAAAAAGGGAGTTATAGATGAACTTAGGGATATGGGAATAAATGAAGGTGATACTGTCAAACTGGGTGAAATTGAGTTTGAATATATAGAATAATTTTCCTTAATATTAAATTAATATTTCTTTAAAAAGACTATTGATTTTTAAAATGCAATATATTAAAATACCTCCATCATTAAATTGAAATGGAGGATTTTTTTTAGCTTTATGGAATGCTATGGTTGTGGCAATTGCAAACAAGGTAAGTTAACCTACTATTGTCTAATGAAGGATGAATTCGTAGTAAGTGATGAAAGCAAGAATCTCGTAGTTGAAAAGAGCAGGTCAGGAAGGTGGAAAAAAGGTGCTCCAGAATATGAGGGTCACCGCAGAAAATCAAGAAAATACGATGTAGTCTGATTTGTCATCCATCATGCATAACTTTTAGTATTTTAGTGTATATATTTGCGGTGTTTTGATGCCAATTCCTGCAGATGAGGTCGGCTTCCTTCTTGTTTGCAACAGGGACCTTTATGTCAATAATATATGTTCCCTGATTGCGCACAAAACATCGCACATAATAATCTCCGGACGCATCCTGGAAAAAAGATGCGTTTACTTCAAGTTGTCTTTTAATGTCATCTTTTTCTTTTTCAATGCATTCTTCGTATCTGGACAGGATACCGGGAGGGACTATGTTTTTTAATGAGTCCAAGATTTCCCTTCCTTTGTCATTTATTTCATACATGGGAATTCCATCGCTGTCGGGTGTTGTATCAACCAAGTCGTTTTCAACAAGATCAATTAGCGCCATTTGACAGGAGAAATAATTCATCAGACCTGGCTTTAAAACCAGGTCGGTTAAATACATTCCTGTAATGGGCGAACCGAATTTCGCTAATATGAATAGCAGTATGATTTTATTTTCTGTTTGCTGTTCAATATTTTCGAACATACCCAAGCCCTTTCCGTCCTTAATATGCTATCAGTCCCATGAAGCCCATTTCAGCCTGGGATGTGTCAAGTCTGCTGTATTGTACCACAATGGGGACATCGCTAACTACCATCATTGCGTAAGGAACTCCTCTTGGAACCTTCTCTCCGCTTTCACTTACAATCTTATCCATCCTTATGTGATTGGTTCTTTGAGCCTTGCAGACTGCCTTGAAACCTGTCATGGGATCACGATCTTCAAAGTAGAGGGTAATATCAATATTTGCATCTTCATTGCCTACATTAAGTACACAAACAGCCTCATGGCTTACATAAACATCACCTTTGCTGACCTCGGGGTAGTATCCATCCGGAATCAGCCATACGCGCTTTCCATATGCCTCGTTACTCATAGCAAACCTCCCAAAATTTAGTTTACATATTTCATAATATATAGTAAACTAATATAAGCAGAATGTCAAAGCAAAATTCTGTGCGCTAAAACATATTGAGAGGAGAATTAAGCAGATGAGTTATGTAAAGGAAAGCTATGAAATTGCAAAGAAAAGGTATGCGGAGATTGGCATTGACACAGATAAAGCCATTGCCAAACTCAAGGAAATACCCATCTCAATGCATTGCTGGCAGGGAGACGACGTAGGCGGATTTGAAAATCCCGAAGCAGGACTTTCAGGAGGCATCCAGGCTACTGGCAACTATCCGGGCAAGGCAAGGACTGCTGACGAGTTGAGAGCAGACATAGAAAAAGCTTTTTCATTAATTCCAGGAAAACATAGAGTTAACTTGCACGCCATATACGGCGATTTTGAAACAGTTGTAGAAAGAGACAAAATCGAGCCCAAGCATTTTGAGAAATGGGTTCAGTGGGCAAAGAAACTTGGTATAGGACTTGATTTCAATCCTACATGTTTCTCCCATCCATTGTCAGATGACGGCCTTACCATAAGCCATCCAAATAAGGAAGTTAGAGATTTCTGGATTCGCCACTGCAAGGCTGCAAGAGCCATTGGTGCTTACTTCGGAAAAGAGCTTGGAACTCCAAGCGTTGTCAACTACTGGTTCCCTGATGGAATGAAGGACATAACTGTTGACAAGTATGCTCCAAGAAAACGCTTGATGGAAGCTTTGGATGAGGTATTCAGCGATGATCTTCCAAAAGAGTATGTTCGTGATGCGGTAGAAAGCAAGCTTTTTGGTATTGGTGCTGAGAGTTATACAGTAGGCTCCAATGAATTCTACATGGGATATGCCGCTACAAGAAACAAGCTCCTGTGTCTTGATGCAGGTCACTTCCACCCAACAGAAGTAATATCTGACAAGCTGTCAGCTGTGTTCTGCTTTGTAGACGAAGTTTTGCTCCATGTAAGCCGTCCGGTAAGATGGGACAGCGACCACGTTATAGTACTTAATGACGAGCTTAAAAATATTGCAGAGGAGCTTGTAAGGAATGACTTCCTTGACAGAACATTTATTGGTCTTGACTTCTTTGATGCAAGCATTAACAGAATCGCAGCATGGGTAATTGGTATGAGGAACATGCAGAAGGCTCTCTTGCTTGCTCTGCTTGAGCCCACAGAGGAACTCAAGAAACTCGAAACTGAGTTTGATTTCACATCCAGACTTGCTCTTCTTGAAGAGCTTAAGACAATGCCCTTTGGTGCTGTTTGGGATTACTTCTGCGAAATCAACGGTGTTCCTGTTGGAGACAAGTGGCTTGAAGAAGTTAAGAAGTATGAGCAGGAAGTATTGTTGAAGAGATAGTAATTGATGAATATATGTAAAAGGCTGTGGTTGCAGAACCACAGCCTTTTTTTATTGTAATCTACTGTTTGATTAGGCGAAAAGTATGTGATATAATTAACGAGTATACGTATACAATATTTAGGAGGTCTTTGCATGACAAAATATGATCCGGCTAAAATAGAATCAAAATGGCAGGAAATTTGGGAAAAGAACAAAGCATTTGAAGCAAAAGATGATACGACAAAACCAAAGTTTTATGCACTAATAGAGTTTCCATATCCTTCGGGAGACGGACTTCATGTTGGTCACCCAAGGTCCAATACTGCAATGGATATTATTTCAAGAAAGAGAAGAATGGAAGGATATAATGTACTGTTCCCAATAGGATGGGATGCTTTTGGACTTCCAACAGAGAACTACGCTATTAAGAACAAGATTCATCCTGCAGTAGTAACTGAGAGAAATGTAAATAGATTCAGAGAGCAGCTCAAGAGGCTTGGATTCTCCTTTGATTGGTCAAGGGAGATAAACACAACGGATCCTGCATATTACAAATGGACCCAGTGGATCTTTTTGAAACTGTATGAGCATGGTCTTGCATACAAGGCGGAAGTGCCCATAAACTTCTGTGTATCCTGCAAGGTTGGTCTTGCAAACGAAGAGGTTGTGGGAGGAAGATGCGAGCGTTGTGATGGCGAAGTTGTACGTAAAGTTAAAAGCCAGTGGATGCTTAAGATAACAGAGTATGCAGAGAAGCTTCTTGAAGGTCTTGATGAAGTTGATTATATAGAGAAAGTCAAAACACAGCAGAGAAACTGGATTGGCAAGAGCAAAGGTGCGGAAGTTGATTTTGCCATACCCTGTATTAATGACAAACTGACTGTATTTACAACCAGGCCTGATACTTTGTTTGGTGCAACCTACATGGTTGTTTCGCCAGAGCATCCAATTCTGGACAGAATGAAGGAACACATAACCAACTTTGACGAGGTTGAAGCATACAGGATTGAGGCAAACAAGAAGTCGGATTTTGAAAGAAGCGAATTGAACAAGGAAAAAACTGGCGTCTGCTTGAAAGGCGTTACGGCAATCAATCCGGTAAACAACACTGAAATACCTGTTTGGATTTCAGACTATGTACTCATGTCTTACGGAACAGGAGCAATCATGGCTGTGCCTGCCCATGACGAAAGAGACTATGAGTTTGCAAAGAAGTTTGGTCTGCCAATCATTGAAGTTGTTGCCGGTGGTGACATAGAGAAGGAAGCCTTTACTGATATCGAAACCGGTACCATGGTTAATTCCGATTTCCTTAACGGAATGAGTGTTGCTGAAGCAAAAGAAGCAATAACAAAGTGGCTTCAAGAAAAGGGTTTGGGCAAAGAAAAAATAAACTACAAGCTAAGAGACTGGGTTTTCTCAAGACAGCGCTACTGGGGAGAACCCATACCCATTGTGCACTGTGAGAAGTGCGGTTATGTGCCCGTACCATATGATCAGCTGCCAGTAACACTTCCTGATATTGAAAACTATCAGCAAAGTGACAGCGGAGAGTCGCCGCTTGTAAATATACCTGAGTGGGTGAACACAACTTGTCCAAAATGCAGTGGACCTGCGAAAAGGGAAACTGACACAATGCCCCAGTGGGCAGGATCTTCATGGTACTTCATAAGATATGCCGATCCACACAATGACAAGGCGATGATAGACAAGGAGAAAGCTGCATACTGGCTTCCTGTGGACTGGTACAATGGCGGTATGGAGCATACCACGCTGCACCTTCTGTACTCAAGATTCTGGCACAGATTCCTCTATGATATTGGAGAGATTCCATGCAAGGAACCGTATAAGAAGAGGACTTCCCATGGAATGATCCTTGGTGCCGATGGCCAGAAGATGTCCAAGTCAAGAGGCAATGTCATAAATCCTGATGATGTTGTAGATGAGTTTGGCGCGGATACCTTTAGATTGTACGAAATGTTCATGGGAGCTTTTGACCAGACCACCCCATGGTCCGAACAGGGTGTTAAAGGCTGTTACAGATTTATTGAAAGGGTATGGAAACTTCAGGAACTGGTTACTGATGAAGAAGACGTGTCAGAAGACCACAGATATTTGGTACACACAACCATCAAGAAGGTTTCCGAAGACTATGAGAGCATGAAATACAATACGGCAATTGCCCAAATGATGACTTTTGTTAACGAAGTTAATGAGAAGGGAAAACTCTCAAGAGGA
>JAAYLF010000080.1 GCA_012522035.1 Clostridiaceae bacterium | reverse complement strand
TTAAATATTTCTTGCAATATGTTCATGTTGTTATTATAAGACAAACAGTAAAAAAAAGGAACACCCTAGTTCCCCTCAAGATTGAGGGGCTAGGGGACCTGATGTGTCGGAGACACTTTTTTTATATCCCTAATCGAGTTTCTGATCAGTCTTAATTGTAAGGCTGTCGAAATAGACCTTTGCATCTGCTCCGTAGCATCGATATACAAATGTAAAAGGCTGGATGACTCCATCATTGACAAGCCCTGCTCTGTCTATCATATCCAATAGTTCAATATCAACCCATTTTCCTTCTTCGCCGCCTGATGCGGAAAAAGCACTTTCAGCAAGAATTGAGTTGTTTTTGTTGTCATACAGCCTTATCAGTGGGTTCTGTGAGTGAGGTGTCAGCTCCTCAACAAGCATTCTTAGAGATATTGAAGCAATAGAATCTCTTAATAATTCCTTATTAAGATTTACCCCAACACAGACAAGATAATCGGATTGTCCTCCTGCTACTTCTCCTGTTGCTCCTTCTACTGATTTGGTAAGTACCTTTGCAGTAACCAGTGACTTAAGAGCATCAGTTGTAACATTTATATCAAAGTCTGTTCCGTTAAAATCATACGTGTATGTATTCTTGCCTGTTCCATTGGCAGGTTTGCTCACATCAATGTCTCCTGAAGCATAGACAATATATGCATCGCTTATCAGACCAGTGCCTTTTTCCAGGATTATCAAGGTTCCACCTATTATCGGTGTGCCTTGCAGCAGAGTTCCTCCTGTTATTGTGTGCTTTGTAACCTTGTAATTGCATCTGTCATAGGTAGAACTCTTTTGACCGAATTGATAACGGATTCCTTCATATACCACGCTGGCGCTGTTGCAGTGTTCATGACCTACAAAAATTGAATCGGCTCCTGTGTCCTTTATGGCTTTATGTACAGTACCATCATCCCAAGCTGACTTTAAATCCCTGCCTATGTATCCAAAATCCGTATCTTCCTTGTTGTCCAACATATCGATATTTATGGGATTTTGCTCAGTACCGGAGTTGGTAAATCCATATTTGCTAAAGGCTTCTGCAAAGGAATTCAGCTGAATGTGAAATGCGAATGAAAACTTCGTATCCGGCGATGCTTCCTTTATTCTCTTTGCCTCCTCTACAAACCACTCCACCTGGTCGTCTCCAAAGCCAACAGATTTCTTGGTGTGGTTGTTTGCCATGGAGGCATCGCTCGCAGCTCCACATCCATTGGAGTCCATCATGAAGAAAACGCGTAGCAGCTTGTTGTTCTGTACTATTCCTACGGTATAATTACCGTTTCCGGTTAGTGTGCGCTGTTTGAACAGGCAATGCTCTGCATTTTCCAGCTGTTCACACTGCCAGTCTACGCCCTTTGCGCTCTCATTGTCATGATTTCCAAACACCGGCGCCCATGGGATTCCAAAGCTGTCCATAAAAGCTACAAAATCCAGAAATGCCGTGCCATTATCGTCAAACTCTCCATATACCAAATCTCCTGTGATTATTATCAAATCCGGTTTGGCTTCCTCGATGGTTTTTCGCACATACCCTTTATAATTCTCTTCAAATCTTTCAGGAGACCACTTTTCCGTGCTTATGGCATTAATCCTGTCAGGATAGCGTTTTTGGGAGCTGTCGATTATCTGTGTATCAGTAAGCTGAAGTACCCGTACGTCCCGATTCTCTTCCACATTTACAATAAAATCGACATAATCTGAAAAATCCTTTTCGATAGGGTCGTCTGCATTTTCTCTTTCACTACATGCAAACAGGCAAACCAACAACAGGATAATCAGTATCAGTAGTAGATTTCTCTTTCTCGACATATTCAATTCCTCCAAAAGCAAACTTAAGATTGGGCACAAGACTAGCTTCATGAATATTTTACATTATATCATATTCAGTAAAAGATTGATTAGTATTTTTCAACAAAAAGAAACCCAAACCTCTTTTTTTGAAGGTTTGGGTTTTTGATCTTTTTGTTATACTTTATTTATTTCTGCGTTTCTTGGGTATTAATGTGCCTGTGAGGAGAAGTACTGTGAGTAAGTGTAGCAAACTTTGAGTGTCGCCTGTTTTTGGGATTGGTGGGTTGTCTTTTGAGAAGTCTATGGTGTTTACTTCTGCAATTTCCACATCATCTATCATGGCTGACATGTTATAGGCGTTTACTCTGAACTCGCCTTCTTGTATGTAGTTGGAATCGTTGTCCGTGAAGGAAATGACAAGTTCTTTGTTTATGTACCACTCAAAGGTTCTTCCCTTTGCACGTACTCCCATGGTGTACCATTCGTTCATGTTAAGAGTGTAGTTGTGGATAATCTCTATTAATGTAGGAACACCGTTTGCAAACTTCCTAACTCTTAAGAAGTTTTCAACATTGTTGTACTCCAGGAAGTAAAAGTTGTTGTCATCTATATACCGGACAAGAAAACCAATGTTGCCATCTATTGTGGCAGTGCTGGATCTTATGCAGATGTTTGTTATGAAGTCAAAGTCTTTATACTTGTTCTTAAAGTTTACATTGCTCAAACCATTTCCCATTGGTGCTGCCAGCACTTTGTTGTTATCCACATCAATAATACTCCAAATACCCTTATCCAAAAACTCAACGTTGTCATCATCCATGTTTGTTCTAAAATATTTTGGAACAGGAAGGGTTTCGGTGGTAACTTTCGCGTTGTCTATGTAAGCTGAGCCGCTCTTTGCGCTGCCTGCATCAATACCAATATAATAGGTATCTGATCTTTGTGTCTCAAATACTATTTCATAAGTCTTGAACTCAGTATTCGAAAACTCAACACTCTTTACAATCTCATTCGTCCTTACATTCTGCACAAAGAACCTTGCTGTAACTCCGCTGGTTTTCAGGTCAACATTTATTGTGTGCTTGCCTCTTGTCAGGTAGAGTCCCTGGTAGAGCCTTGCATTACCTTTGTCAAGGTCGCTTATGTATCCACAATAGCCGCCGTTGTTTTTCGTTACTCCGACAGAGTTTGGTGATGAATTTTTCTCATATGACCAGTTGGAAAGACCGGCAATCCAGTTGCTTTGTCCATTCTTTCTCTCAAAGTCTCCATGTTGGAAATCCGATGCACTGTTAAGACCGCAATCCGTAATTATGTTTGTTGCTTTTATGGTCAGAAGATCAGCTTTGGCAAGATACAAATTGTCATAAATCCTTACATTCTTTACAGGTGAGTAGTCATCCTCTTCCGTATTAGTAAAGGGCTGTTCACCGTAATATGGGTTGTCGCACCATGTACCTACTGAGTAACCGCCGCCTAGGATGTTGTCGTAAGCTACAACGTCTGAGATTTCCTGTTTTGACAAATCCGGATTGTCAGTGCCCCAGGGTATGAATGTCAAACCGTGACCGCCAAAGATACAGCTGTGTGACAATCTTATGTTGCTAATGCAGTTGTCTGCGTCTGGTTTTGGGAACCACCATACAAGGCCTCTGGGCTCATTGTATGAAGAGCAAAGAACGACGCCGTCATCGTTGGATCTTAGGAAGCATCTGTCTACTACAATGTTCTTTGAACCAATGCCGATACCTATGCCGTCTCCACTTGCGCAGGTGACTTCGTGCATTGTCACATTTCCAAAGTATACGTTTTCACATGCGTAAGTTGATATGTGGTATACATTTGAGCGGATTAGTTCCAGATCCGATATTTCAACATTCTTGCTGTCGTACATGCCTAAAAGAATTACATGTATCTTGTTGGGACAGCCTATCCATAAAGTATTCGGATTGGTACCATCCTCGCATTCACTGCCTGGGTCCATTCCTCTTAGCGTACCGCCGCCAGTAATCTTTACATTTTCACAACCGGATACAAGTATCAATGGGTAGTTGTGGCAAAGTCCTGCATGTGTCCAGTTGACTCCTGGGATGGACACATCATGACCGTATGCAACCTCGTACTTGTAGTCGTCTTCATTTTGTGACTGCCACAAAGTGGCTCCCTTTTCAATATGAAGCTCCACATTGCTCTTTAGCTTTATACAGGTGACCACATACCTTCTTCCTTCGGGTGTTGTCAAGTCGCCGGGGATAACCACACGACCTCCACCCTGGCTGCTTATGTAGTCTATTGCTGCCTGAATCGCATCGGTGTCATCTGTAAAATGGTCTCCTTTTGCATTGAAGGGAGCATCTGTTACATGGACAACCCTGTCAGGAAGTTCAAATTCGTATGGATTGTCAGTAAAGTCTCTGTAGTTTTCAATATT
>JAAYLF010000079.1 GCA_012522035.1 Clostridiaceae bacterium | reverse complement strand
CCTTCTCATGATTACACTCGGAGCAGAACTCTCTATTCTTCGGTAGCCATCTGCCGCAATTGGTCCTCTGTTGTCAATAGGTTCACCCAAAGCATTCACAACACGCCCCAGCATGCCGTCACCTACAGGAACTTCGGCCATTCTTCCCGTTAATTTTACAGGATCGCCTTCTTTGATTCCTGCATCGGAACCCATGATAACAACACCAATGCTTTTTTAATCAAGGTTGAGCGCCATGCCGTATTCTCCATTAGGAAACTCCAGAAGCTCTCCGCTCATGGCATTGTGAAGTCCGTATACGCGGGCTATACCGTCTCCTACTTGTATGACGGTGCCAACCTCGGAAAAATCATGCTTCGATGAGTAAGACCCTATTTGCTGTTTTATCACCTTGCTTATTTCATCTGGCTTAACTACCATTCAGAACTTCCTCTCTTTAAGCTTTCTTTCATTTTAATCAACTCAGACCTTACAGTAGCGTCAAAAATCCTGTCGCCCACCATGACATAAAAGCCGCCAATGACATCCGGATCCACATCAAAAGATATCTCAATATCCATCTGTGCTTTCCTCTTCAGAATGTCCCTTATTCTCTCCAACTGCTCATCCGCAAGGGGTTTTGCTGATACAACCTTGGCCTGCAATACGCCAACGAGGCGTTTTGCCCTTTCAATATACACATCCAACGCAGACAAAATTTGGGAACTGTAGCCATTTTCAACCATCAGGTATAAAAAGTGCTTCATATGCTCTGATAATCTGTCTGAAAAGACATTGTCCAAGAATGCAATCTTCTTTGAAGCAGAAACACCGGGATTCGTTAAAAGCGATATTGCAGCTTTGCTGTCCAAAGTGTTTTTAATGTAAATGGCCTGTTCCAAATCCTTGGATATTGTGCCCTTCTCTTCAGAAATCTCAAGAAGTGCGCTGGCGTAATTATCCTTCAGTGCTGCCATTGTGCTTCCTCCAGCTCGGTTACGGCTTCTTCAAAAAGCCTATCCTGTGTCTCTTCGTCAATGTTTTGGGCCACATACTTCTGTGCAATAAGGAAGGCAAGTTCGATAATATAAAGACGTGCTTCCTCTTTCAGACGCCTTTTATCGTCCTCGATGCTTTCAAGGGTTCTTGCCCTAATTTCCTGGGCTTCCTGTTTTGCTGATTCGATGATTGCCCTACTTTCTTCAGCAGCTTTTTGACGTGCCTCTTCAATAATCTCCTGGCTGGTTATTTCAATTTGGCTGAGTTTTTCGTTGTACTCTGCAATAAGCTCCTTGGCTTTTGCCATTGTAGCTTCCACATTGTCAATCTTCCCTTGGATTCTGTCCGTTCTCTTCTGCATGAAATTTCTAAGTGGTTTGTAGAGAATGAATCCAAGGGCGACAGCCAGTATGACACCATTTAACAGCTGTATCAGCATGCTTATCAAAGTCTGTTGGTCAAGACCGAAAACACGTCCTTCCGGAGCAGCCTCGGCCAAATAAAGTATCATGTTATGCATATCAACACCCTCCTGTGCTTCCTATTTGCACAAATCGCACAAGACCGAGGCCTATCCAATCAAGCTTACCAATTGATTTACAAGTGGGTTTGCAAACAACATGATAATGGCAATCAACAGACCATAAATACCAGAGGTCTCGGCCATGGCCAAACCTACGAACATCGCACTTCTTATGGAGTCAGCCGCCTCAGGCTGTCTTGCAATTGACTCAATTGCAGTAGACGCAATCTTTGCCTGTCCAAAAGTAGTTAATAAACCGTTGAGAAGTGCAATAGAAGCTGCGATATGAATCAAACCTATAGCTTTTGCCAATGCTTCCATGTTAAATTCCTCCATTCATTTTCTATCTATGTTAATTATTTTTTCTTGATTTGGCATATTTAATTAATCCGCTGCGGTTTTTACATACATCTGACTTATAATCACAAAAATGTATGTTTGAATAGCTCCAAAAAAGACATCAAAAAACGCATGGAAAAAAGCGGGTATTCCTATCTGCACAAAGATAGGTGTAAGGGAATAATACAAGGTTAAAATTATTGTACCTGAGAGCATGTTGCCAAAAAGCCTGAAACTCAAAGATACGGGTTTTGCCAGCTCTCCAATAAGATTTAACGGGAAGAATATGAAATGCGGTTCAAAATAGCTTTTGATGTATGCTCCCTTTTTATGTCTTGTTCCCAGTACTATCATTAGAACAAATGTGGCAATAGCAAATGCTCCGGTGGTTGCAAAATCTGCAGTAGGTGCCCTAAGACCGAATATGCTGAACAGGCTGGAACTTAGAATGAATACAAAAATTGCAAAAAACCAAGGAGATATGTATAACAGTTTTTCACCCAACGTATTCTTTGCAAAATTATGAAACATTTCAATGCCTGCTTCCACCAGATTCTGAAAACCAGTGGGAATCTCTTTGAATTTGCGCATTTTGATTCGGATAAAAATTGCAAGAGCAATTAATACAGCCATGATAATCCAGGAGTTGACTATCGTCTCTGTTATCCAAACCTCTACTCCAAATATGTTCCATACCCATATGTTGTCAACATTCAACGACATCCGTCCACACCACCTTGTCTAGTTCTTTGTAGTAAACTTTAAATTGTATGTCGCAATCTGAAAGGCGAATATGCCGCAAACAGCACCCCACAGATTAATCTGGTCGACTACTGCACCTAAAAACAGTGCAACTCCGGTTAGCAGCAGTCTTAATATGTGCTGAAGACCGACATAGTTTTTGGCAAGCATTGAATCCATTTTCAATGCCTTGTCAATTGCACGCTCCAGCATAAACACCTTGATTATGCTTACAGCACTGCCCAGTAAAACACCCAGCAAAAAGGGAACAAACTTAAGTGACCGATAGTAAATTACCGAACCCGCCACACAGACAAGAGATATAACCAATATTGTAATTATCATTCTTTTTGCCAGATCAGACAACTTCATATAATCTTTCTCATTCCTTGCTACTTATTCTTCTCCGAAATATTGAATACGGCTTTGATTGCTGCTCCAGCACCCAACAACGAAAAAATCAAAACCATCCAAGGTGACGAGCCAAGCAGTTTGTCCAGATACTTGCCAAGCAGAACACCTGCAAGCACACATGCCGCCATTGTAATCCCAATATGTGTAAACTGCCCCAACGCCCGCAGTGTTTCACTTATTTTGGGCTTGTTGTTGTCCTCATTGTTATTACCCAATTTGTTCCCCTCGCTTTAGTTATGGTACCCCTGTAATATACTTTTAGACAGTACAAATATTACCAAAATATTGACAAGTAATCAAGGTAACGCGCCTATATGTGTATGTACATAAGGTGGGGCATTTTTAAGCCATATCAGATTCTGGGCATAAGAGTAT
>JAAYLF010000078.1 GCA_012522035.1 Clostridiaceae bacterium | reverse complement strand
GACTTGCTGGTCGGCATGTCTCGAGTCAACACCAAGCCTGATATGACACTCAACAGTTTCATCAAACTTGGCCTTAGCGGTCTTTATAACCAATTCAAGAGCTTCAGTAGGATCATACAATTTGGTTCTATCTACAAGTTTAGCGCTTTCCTTATACTTTTTTCCTCTGAACATTTCTCTCACTCCTTTTTGGTTTATTCATTACTTTGCCGCTTGTTACCCCTCGACAACGATGCCCATGCTTCTAGCTGTTCCAGCAATCATGCGTGCAGCTGCCTCGATGTCTGTCGTATTAAGGTCCGGCATTTTCTTTTCCGCGATCTGCATAAGATCCGCTTTGGAAATCTTGGCTACCTTTTCCTTGTTTGGCACACCAGATCCACTCTCTATCTTGCATGCTTTCTTAAGCAATACAGCTGCCGGCGGGGTCTTCGTAATGAATGTGAAAGTCCTGTCAGAATAAACGGTTATAACAACCGGGATTATCAATCCTACTTCATTCTTGGTCTTTTCATTGAATTCCTTACAGAATCCCATAATATTTAGGCCATGCTGACCTAAAGCTGGTCCAACCGGTGGAGTGGGGGATGCCTTTCCTGCAGGTATTTGCAGTTTAATCAATGCAGTTACTTTCTTTGCCATAAATTCCACCTCCCAAATTTAGATGTATAAATTAAAATATTTTTTGCAATTGATCATATTCCAGTTCCGCAGATATTTCCCTGCCGAACATGGAGACGAGTACTTTGACTCTTTCTTTTTCCACGTTGATTTCTTCAACTATTCCTGTAAAGCTCTCAAGAGGACCTGAAATAACCTTGACAGTGTCGCCTACATCGTAATCAACAACAGTCTCCGTATACTCAACACCAAGGGCTCTGACTTCTGCATCGCTTAATGGTATTGGTTTTGAACCAGGTCCAACAAATCCGGTCACACCGCGGATGTTCCTCACAAGAGACCATGAGTCGTCGGTAAGTATCATTTTAATAAGAACATAGCCAGGGAAAATCTTCTTTAGAGATGACTTCTCACGACCATCTTTGATCTCAACTTCTTCCAGCATGGGAATTATGATATCAAAAAAATAGTCTTGCATTCCCCTGTTTTCAATAACGCTTTCAAGACTTGCTTTTACTTTGTTCTCGTAACCTGAATATGTGTGAATTACATACCAGTGCGGCTCATTTGCGACATTGTCTTCTATATACACCTTACCACACCTCTAATCATCCGTAAATCAGTCTTACCAAAGTTTCAAGCAGAAAGTCCACAATCCAAATCAAGCCTCCCACAAGCAGGCAAAAAAGAAGTACCGAACCGGTATTCTGGACAACTTCCTTCTTGGAAGGCCATGTCACCTTTTTAAGTTCAGTTGACAAGTCCTTAAAAAACTTCTTCACCTTACGAGCGACACTTTTGATTGGATTACTTCTGTTCCTTGCTTTCTTGTTGTCAGCCATTTTGTATACCTACCTTTATTTTGTCTCTCTGTGCGCAGTGTGTTTCTGGCAGAACTTGCAGTATTTGCTGAGCTCAAGCCTGTCCGGATTGTTCTTTTTGTTTTTCATGCTTGTGTAATTTCTTCGCTTGCATTCCGTGCATGCAAGTGTAATGTTAACTCTCACTTAATACACCCCCAATAAAATAAAGCGCACTGTATAATCTAACACAATCCATTATGAATGTCAACAACAACATTTTTTAACAAATTGTGAAACACACCATAATATAATACAATATATAAAATCAAAAATCAACTACTTTAAACAATACGACTGTGTCATTTTGTTCTAGGTTTTAAGGATATAGTATTAGCTGTGTTTTTTGACCCTTTAAATATGCTTGATACTTTGTGATGTTTTCAGTATATCATGATGTAAATTAACCTGCAAGAGCACAT
>JAAYLF010000077.1 GCA_012522035.1 Clostridiaceae bacterium | reverse complement strand
GATTATGCCCATTGCGAATCAATGGAAGTCATTGGGCAGGACATTTGAGGCAATATATACCGGATATTTGGGCTCATTTGAGCAGATCGATCTGGTTAAACAGATATTTAAGATGTTTGGCAATGAGTCTTGTTTAAAATTTGTGGATCCTGTAATGGCGGATCATGGGGTATTATATGACGGATTTGATTATGACTTTGTTGATGGCATGAAGGATCTGTGCAGACAAGCTGATATTATAACTCCCAATATTACAGAAGCAGTATTCATGCTTGGAGAAGAATATATTGAAGGACCTTATACCAACGAATACATAAACAGTGTGCTGCACAAACTTGGCAGCATATGCAAAAAGGTTATTGTGACAGGCATTGATTTTGCGGATAATAGTTATGGTGCTGCGTCATATAATGTAGATGAAGGAGTTTTCCAGTACGCAAAGTCCGAGAAGGTTCACGGGAAGTTTCATGGAACAGGGGATGTTTTTGCTTCATGCCTCATAGCGGCTTTGCTGAGCGATATACCTCTATATGATTCAATGAAAATTGCTGTCGATTATACTGTAGAAAGCATAAAGCGCACAAAGGAATCAAAATCCGATGTACGCTTTGGAATAAATTTCGAAGCTGGTATTTATGATTTCATAGAAAGAATACGCTCCTTTAAGCAAGGAAATCCTTTCTGATACTTGCATATTCAGTTATAGCTATTATACCTGCAGTATTATTCTCGCTCTTGCCAATGTTTGCAAGATAGTTTTCGTGGGAGTAAAAACTGCTGGGATCATTCTTGACATAATCTGAAATTATACTGTCGATTTCATTTACCCTGTTCTCAAAGTTTTGCAGGAACTCCTTGCATTTTTCCACATACTCGAGATACTTGTTGTAGTATTCCTCGACACTAAGAATTTTGTAAACAAGGGGTCTTTCTGTTATTTCCGCTCTGTATACAGGACTGTCAACAGGTGTTGCAACGGAAATTCCGTTATCCCGCTTTTGAGCACCGAAGGAAAGATTGAAATCCCAAGGTATCATGTATAATTTGCCATTTAAGTTATACAGATAATAATTGGTGGCAGATGCGCCCAAATAGCTGTCAAAGTTGCCCATGACACTGTTGACTGCTATGTACTTGAGAACGCTGTCAACATGAAGAATGTTTTCGATGTCTCCTTTTTCACCCAAAGGCATGTTGTTAAGAGTATCTATAAGCAGTAGCAAATCTTCCTTGCTTTCATCGCTGCCGTTCTTCTGCTCCATGAGAGAGAGAGAATTGTGATCAACCAATGTTGCCTGCTCGTTGGATTTGTACAAGTTGCCTTTATTGCTGCCAAAATTTCGCTTGAGAAAACTGTCATCCACTGATTCTATGGCAATATAAAAACCGATAAGGTTGTCGTTTATGGTAACTGTAGCGTATGTCGCAAGGGGAGTGACCAAACCAACTTTTTCAAATGCCTCGCTGAGCAAAAATTCCCTCATATAGGATGGGTCTCTTGACACATTAGACAAAACCAGCTCATCAAGACCATCTATGGTTTGACCTTTTACATATTTGTCGAACTTCAGCCTGTAGCTGTATCTGTATGCGGACTCATCGCCCCCGTCAAGATCCGTATTACCCATAATTCTTATGCCTGTGTTTTTGATTTCCTGATTATTTATTTTAACAGTTGCAGAGTAGTATTCATAACTATCGGGATATGCCCACATTTCTTCCAGATATGCAGGATTTATAGTTATTGAAATCTCAAGAATATCATTGTCCTTGAAAATGTGTTTGTAATCGTCTCTATTGCCTATATTGAGGCCACTTTGTATGGTTGCAGATGGCTTTAAATCACCGCCTCCATCAATACCACAGGCGGCAAGAGTAAGAACGACTAAAGTAATCATCATCAATTTTATGTATTTTTTCAGCATTACATTTCCTCCCGTTTCGTAGGAATTTTATTATTGTTATTCTAATTCATCGATTGTTCATTGTCAACATATATTGACTTTTAGGCTGTAAATAATATAATTAGGTAAACACTTATAGGAGGCTGAAATGAACAAGTACAAGGATTGTTACAAACTAAAAGGATTTGTTGATATACACATTCACGGTGCTGTAGGACAGGACGTAGTGACATCCGGGCCAGAGGGATTAAGAAAGATGGCTGAAAGTCTTGCCATGCACGGTGTTGTTGGTTTTTTGCCAACCATACCAGCCAGTTCCATTGAAGAAACCAAAATATCTCTTGAATCCATGAAGAAAGTAATGGAAGACAAGAGTTTTTCTGGAGCAAAAATTATTGGAGCACACTTGGAAGGTCCTTTCATGAAAGAGGCGTACAAGGGAGCTCTTGACTATACAAAATTTGCACCTGCCAGCGTAGACTATTGGGAGAAACTCGTAGGAGAGTACGAAAGCATAGTAAGAAGGGTGACAGTTGACCCATTACAGGACGGAGTGCTGGATTTCATACCGTATCTGGTGTCCAAAAACATATCCGTTACAATAGGTCATACAGCAGCGGATGCTGAGACTGTAAACAAGGCGATTGAGCTTGGAGCTGACAGTGTTACCCACATCTTCAATGCAATGCCGCCCATGCACCACAGAAATCCAGGACCTGTAGGAGCAGCTCTTTCTAACAGGAAATGCAAATGTGAGCTTATACTTGATTTTTTTCATGTTTCTCCAATAGCTGCAAAAGTAGTTATTGAGGCCAAAGGACCTGAAAATGTTGCCATTGTAACAGATTCATGTGAAGCTGCTGGCATGCCTGATGGTGATTATGAACTAGGAGGCAGACTGGTTCATGTAAGGAATGGAGAAGCACGTCTTCCTGAGGGTAATCTAGCCTCAAGTACTGTGTTTATGGATCAGGAACTTAGAAATGTTATTGAGCTTGGATACAGTATAGAAGATGCGGAAACAATGCTTGCAAAAACACCTGCTTCTCTTGTTTTCTATGAGCATGATGAGGACTATGTTATAGTTGACAAAGAGCTGAATGTAAAAGAAGTGATTATAAACGGAAAGACGGTTTATAGAGCATAGATGGGTAAGAAGAGAATAGCGTTAATAAGTATTGCAATCTCGCTCAGTTATGCTGCGGGTTATGTAGCCAAAACTGTTTTGAGCGGGATAATGCCTTTAATTGTTGAAGTCGGTGTTTTTAGCAAGAAGAATTTGGGTGCCATGGGTTCAGCCTTCATGCTGGCCTATGGATTTGGACAGCTCGTTAATGGAATAATTGGAGATATTCTGAATCCAAAGAGACTGATTTTGGCAGGTTTGATTGGGGGAGGGCTTGTTACTTTCTTCTTCCCATATATCAAGTATGCTTATCTGGCTATTTTTCTTTGGGGGTTGTGCGGCTTTTTTTGCTCCACTTTATGGGGACCTTTGTCAAAGATTGTTGCTGAAAACACAGAAACCAGGATTGCTAGAATACTGATGCTTTTCCTGACAGCTGCAAGTATTTCAGGTTCCATGCTGGCATATGTAATCTGTGCAGTTGTTGCTAATTGGAAAACTGCATTCTTTATATCCGGCGTTATAATGATTGTAATATCATTTTTATGGTATTTGATTATAACTTTCTTGGAAAAGAAGAATCAGATATCATATAAAACAAAGAGGGACAAGATGTTGGAAGGGCAAAAAGGACTTGGCATTAATGCCAGGTATCTTGTCAATCATGCCATCATTCCTGTAACAATTGCCATAATGCTTAACAGCATAATCAGGAATGCAGCATCTTTCTGGATCCCAACATATATTAAAGAAGCTTTCGAGGTAAAGGCGTCTTTTTCATCAGCAATTATAATTGTTTTACCAATTGTTAACCTTGTTGGCACCATCATAAGCTACAAAATGCTGCCGTTATTCAAGGACAATGAGCACACCTTGAGTGCGTGCCTGTTTGGCTTTTCCAGCATAATGTTTATGCTGATACTTGTGTTGGGTGAAGTGATGTATGTAGCAATAACTGCAATGTTTCTCGCTAGTGCCGCGATGAGTGGGGTGTGCAATCTGTTGTTCTCTGTATATGTTCTCAGGTTCTCAAAAACAGGGAGGACCTCAGGCATAGCAGGTTCATTGGATTTTGCCGCATACATGATGGCCTCCCTTGCAAATACCTTGATTGGCTTTTGGGTTGACAAGTTTGGATGGGCTTTTGTTATACTGACCTGGTGCTTAGCCACCGTTGCAGGTATAGCCGCAAGCTTTGTCTCACACAAGGTGGTTGCCAACAAGGATTTTAGTATTCATCAATAATAAAGCATTTTTCTTTAGGAAGAAGATTATTCAGCTTATCAAAAACATTTTTGTCATGTACTACAACATTGTTTTCTGCAAGCTGTTCATCAAGTGTTTTAAAGCCGCATAGAACCTGTGCAAGGCGTCCTGCCTCAATGGTAATATGCGGTTTTTCGTTACCCACACTTCCATCAAGCTTGTACACCCCATTGTTCGTGTCAACAATTCGGTCCACCACCTCAATGCATGCATCCTCATAATCTTTCGGTATATAGGGAAACATAGCTTTAAGGAATGCACTCATGTTGGCTACTCCCATTACTCCTTGAAGTTTTGTTTTTGAGGTGGCTCCCTCAATATTTACAACGCTGTCTGTAGGAAGTTTTGCGCGAACTTCCTTGCCCAATGTTGCTATGCTTTTAAGCATATCCGTCAGGGAATCGGAACTGTCATATGCAATTTCCTCAACGTAAATGTATTCGGGCAGTTCATAAAATACTCCGTAAGCTGCAACATTGTCATCCCTGTACAATATGGACACTCTTGTGTCATCTGCACAGTAGTCGGCCATTTTTAGGGTGAAATCCGACATTGTACGGGCAACAATACCTGAGTAGGGGAGTGACCATTTGGTGTAGCATGCAAACATGTTCCCGTATTCGCTTTTTACTTCTTTCAGAGGGAATATTTGTGCTTTGCTCTCGTAATTTTTTGCGTCAATGCTTACTATTTTTGTTTCCGTTACCGGATAGTGACCTTTTGAGAAAAAGGTTGGAGTGTTTGCAGGTGTATGAGGAACCAGTGGAATTCCCGCATCCCTAATTTGCTCCATGTGAGACTTGAAAACCATGCTCATAAATCCTTTTCCGCGATGTTTTTCGTAGGTTGAAACACCAGCAAGTATAGATGCCTGAACAATTCTTCCTCTAATTCTCAGGTTAAAAGGATACCCCTGCATCGCACTTACTATTTCACCGTCTACTTCAAGACATGTTGAAAATGCCCTGTTGTATCTGTTTTCGTAGAACCATTCAACGAAGCTTTCACTGTCTTCTACGAATACTTCGCTCCAAAGTTTTTTTATGCCTTCCTTGTCTTGTTTTTTAGCCATTCTTACAATTTTTGTCATAAGTTATCTCCTCCAACCGTATTATATACCAAAACAAGTTTTCTAACAAATTCTATGAAAATGTTGTAAAACAATATTGAAAAAATTGTTCAGAATGATATAATCTATTGTGACTAAACTAATAAATAATAAATAAGGAGAATGAAAGTGAACTTTATTGATCAACAGAAGGATTTTTACAGACCATGGGTCAAGTTCTACGGTAAAGATACACCGCCAAATCTGGAATACAGCGATAAGACAATGTTTGGAGTATTCCATGATACTGCAACACAGTATTCTGATTACATTGCAATAGACTATATGGATAAAAAGATTACATATGGGGAATTGCTCGAAGAGGTTAAAAGATGCGCTGCCTCTTTGGCGAAGCTGGGCATAAAGAAAGGCGATAGAATTACATTGTGTTTGCCCAATATACCTCAAGCGGTCATCTCCTTCTATGCAACATTGGCTTTGGGTGCCGTGGCAAACATGATACATCCATTGTCTGCCGGTAATGAAATAGAGTATTTTGTTAATGTAAGCAAGAGTAGAATGCTGTTTATTCTAGATGCCTTCTACGACAAGACAAAAGATCTAAACTGTGAAACATTGGAAAAGGTTGTAACTGCTAGTGCAGCCGATTATTTATCAGCAGTCAAGAAAGTAGGTTTTGCACTGACACAGGGCAGAAAAATACCAAAGGTTGAAACTGGCGAAAAAACCATGATCTGGGTTTGTTTTATAAAATTGTCGGAAGATGTAGATACATCAGAAATAAACGAGCATCCGGACAATAAATACAGCGATACGGCAGTAATTCTTTACAGCGGCGGAACGACAGGAACACAAAAAGGAATCATGCTTTCACATTTGAATTTCAATGCACTTGCAGCTCAGACTGTAGCTCACGGCGGCCCCGGATTCAAACCTGGAGACTCCATGCTGGCTGTATTGCCAATGTTTCATGGATTTGGTTTAGGTGTTTGCATTCATACCAGTGTTTACAAAGGTGCGACAATGATTCTGGTACCAAGGTTCAATGCAGATTCCTTCGCAGAACTTATTGTCAAGAAAAAACCAACCTTCATGGCTGGTGTTCCAACTCTTTATGAAGCCCTGCTCAGAAAAGACAGGCTGGCAAAAGCTGATTTCTCAGAAACTAAGGGCATATTCTCGGGTGGAGACAAACTTCCTCACGACTTGAAGGTAAGATTTGATGAATTCTTGAAAGAAAAGAAGGCAAAAGTCACCCTCAGAGAAGGTTACGGCCTTACTGAATGTGTAACAGCGAGTGCTTTGAATCCAGAAGGAGCAGCTTACAGGAAGGGCAGCATAGGAATTCCTTATCCCGACACATTGTACAAGATTGTTGAACCTGGCACTACCAACGATGTTCCTTATGGAACCGATGGAGAAATTTGTATACACGGACCAAGTGTCATGCAAGGATACCTGGATGACCCTGAAGAAACTGCAAATGTGCTTAAAAAGCATCCCGATGGACGTATTTGGCTTCATACAGGTGACCTGGGATATATGGACGAGGATGGATTTGTCTACTTTAAACTGAGAATCAAGAGAATGATTAAGACATCCGGATACTCGGTTTACCCAACCCAGATTGAAGAAATACTGAATGCCCATGAAGCGGTTTCCATGTCTTGTGTTATTGGTGTGCCCGATGATCTTAAAATCCAGACAATAAAAGCAATAATTGTGCTGAAGGAAGGGTACACACCAAGCGAGGAAATGGAAAGGGAAATTATGAGGTATTGTGAAGAGAATATCGCAAAATATCAGATCCCTAGAATTATTGAGTTCAGGGACGATTTGCCAACAACAAAAGTAGGCAAGATTGCCTACAGGGTTCTTGAAGAAGAGCATTTAAACATGGCTGCTACTTCCTAAGACCGTGAACCACTCTGTCAATGTTGTTGAGATCTTTTACAGTATATATGTTTGAATAGGAATGTGCTTCCAATATATTTGCTATATGTTGTGCCTGATTAATTCCGGCTTCCAGTAGAAGGGAGCCGGATAAATATTTTTTCGCTTGTTCTATGATTTTTCCATACGCTTCATAACCATCGCTTCCACCATCAAGGGCAATTACAGGCTCAAAGTCTTTAACCTGTGGTTCAAGGGTTCTTATTTCCTCCGTTGCAATATATGGCGGGTTGGAAAGAATGTAATCAAACCTAATTTCAGGGATGTTGGAAAAGAAGTCGCTATTTATAAAAGTGATATTTTCAACATTATTAAGTTTTGCATTTTTCCTTGCAACATCAAGGGCTTTATCCGATATGTCGGCCGCATAAATATTCAGTTTCTTTTTTTCTTGCAAGTCATATGCCAGACTTATTGAAATGCAGCCGCTTCCAGTACACATGTCCAGTACATTCAAAACTTCTTTTTCGTTGTTTAGTATAAGTTCTTTTGCATGAATAACAAGAGTCTCAGTATCCTGTCTGGGAATTAGCACGTTGCTGTCAACATAAAGTTTTACATTCATGAAGTATACATAACCTAGAATATACTGCAAAGGCTCATAATTCTTTCTTCTTATTAACAGCTCTTCAAACTCTTTTTCTTTTTCTGAGTCAATTATATAGTTTTGGTTTGTCAATAAAAAAACTTTTGACACATTTAAAACATGTGCCAAAAGTAAATCTGCTTCATATTGATTATTTAGAAAATCAGAGGCATGTTTTCTTGCCTGATGAATTGTCATAGGACCAGTTCCTCTCTTGGTTCATGCTCAATTTGCTCAGGCTCCGTTGCAATACCAGGATTCCTTACTTCTTCGTCGATTTCCAGAGCCTTTGTCAGGGCAATAATGGCAATTTCAATCATGTCGTCAGTAGGTTCCTTTGTAGTAAAGTACTGCATTGCAAGACCTGGGGCTCTTAGTACTTTCGCTACTACACCAGTGCTTTTCCCTGCATAGCGGTTGAACTCGTAAGCAACCCCTGCCACCAAAGGAAGAAATAGTATTCTCATGAGAAAGTTAAGTAAGAAAAAATCAGACCTTGGATGAAGCGAATACACAAGGATGCTGACAATCATAACAACAAACAGGAAAGCGGATCCGCATCTTGGGTGCAGGGTAGAGTACTTCCTTACATTCTCCACTGTCAAAGGTTCGTTATGCTCATAGCAGTGAATCGTCTTGTGTTCAGCTCCATGGTACATGAATACTCTTTTTATGTCATTCATCTTGGATACTGCCAGCAGATACCCAAGGAAAATTGCTATTCTAATGACACCTTCAATTAGATTGTACATAATTCTGCTTTTCCCTTTTCCAATAACAAGTCCTGCAATAAGGTTAGGAAGCAGGAAAAACAATGTTATCGTAAGTGCTAGAGAAAGCACAAGGGCTATGAACATGATTACCTCAGTTGTTTTGTCTCCAAGTTTTTTCTCAAGCCATAAGTCAAATTTTGATTTTTTTTCATTTTCATCTTCCAAACCAGCTATTTCAGCAGATTTGAACAGAGACTTCATTCCTATTCTCAGTGAATCTATAAGTCGGTATGAGCCGCGGATGACAGGCAAAGTGAAAAACTTGTTCACATCCGTTGCTGGTAGTTTTTCAACTTCAGTAACAAGTTCTCCTTCAGGATTTCTAATTACTTGAGCATATCCGTGTTCGCCACGCATCATAATTCCTTCCATCAGCGCCTGTCCGCCGACCATGCATATCCTTATATTCTTATCTTTATTTTTATCCTTTCTCATTTTAAATTATCTCCATTCATTCATTCTTCGTCTGGTCATCCTGAGGGATGACCTTCATTATTCTTTTAACAGCCTTGTGTCTGCTTATCATAATCTGGTGGTTGCATTTCAGACATTTCAGCCTGAAGTCGGCACCAGTCCTTAAAACTTCCCATTCAACACCACCGCAGGGATGCGGTTTCTTAAATACGATAATATCACCCAAATTAATTTTCAACACATAACCTCCAACAGTCATATTATCATCCTAATTGTACATTCACCAGTCTCAAATTTCAAGATTTAATAAATGTGATTCAATAATTTTTTTGTAGGAATAGTTTTCAAGTTTCAGGTATCTTGCTGCGGTATCAATGAAGGCTCTTGCAGGACTCAGACCAATGAGTTCGGATGAAACAACTTCATATCCCATCTTTTCCGCTTCCTTGCATACTGCTTCGAAAACTTCAAACAGGGATGTGACTGTATAGTCTGTGAGATTAGCAGATACCTGGGCAATGTTTTTTGTCTCGAGCATGATGCCTAAAGCTTTTACGCATTTTAAACCACCATTTTTTTCTCTTATCTTTTTTGCAATTTCATTGGCAATTTCAATATTTGCGGTATTAAGCTGCATATTGAAAGCTATGAGCGGTTTCCTTGCACCTATTACTACCGCTCCAGCTGTTGGGTGAGGTTTTGTGCCATAGTCTGGTTTCCAGTCCTTATCCTGCATTTTATTGTTTAAACCTTCAAATTCACCGCGTCTAATATCTGCAAGATTTGTACGCTGTGGTTTTGATGCAGAGTTTTCGTAAAGGTAAACTGGCAAACCCAGCTCGTTGTATATTCTTTCTGCAAGAGTTTTTGAAAGCTCCACACATTCTTCCATTGTAACGTTCTGTACAGGCACCAAGGGTATAACGTCCACAGCTCCTATTC
>JAAYLF010000076.1 GCA_012522035.1 Clostridiaceae bacterium | reverse complement strand
CACCAAAAACTCAATGGCAGCAATTCTTACTGCATCAACCTTAATGTCTGCATAAACAAGGTCATACATCAAATTTGCATATCCAGTAAAGACAATTTCCCTGTAAAACTTCATTGTGCCTTCGTAGCTTTTGGCATGCACCTGTCCGTATACATAAGTATCTTCATAGTATACATGAGCATTTGGTGCAATAATAGTGCCTGTCAGGATTGTGTTGTTCAAAATTACTTCAGTAGCTTCATAGCAATTGATTATCGCACGGGAAGCATAATTCCTTGTTTCATCCCTTACAAGAATATAATAATTGGACAAGTCAACTCTTTTGCCGGAAATATTGATTACGGCATAAAAATCATCATCCTCGGAATTTATCCACATATATGTGAAATCGTACAGAGTGTATCCTCCGTCCGCTATATTCTCACTGTCAATATGATAAACCAAAAATTTGTCATTGTTTTCAGATATAAGGTACAGACCTTCATCTTCAGGATCTTCGTCCTTTTTTACCCACTCTTTTTCAGTTGCTTCAAGACTTAAAAGATCATTAGACAGTTGACGGATATCATCTACATCTGGAATGGGTTTTGGTGTCGCATCTATGTTTGGAGTGTTGATTATACTGTCACCTTTATGGGGTGTTTCGGTAAATAGGTCAATTACAACAATTCCTAAAGTAAAAGCTATAATAATCAAAGCAAGTGATATTATCAAATTTCTATATCCATTAGCAAAAAAACGTCTGTTTTCCATTCATTTATTCTCGTTTTCGCCCATTAGGCAATACACCCGAACTGATAACAATAAATGTAGAAGCTATTGCAGCATAAAAAAACCGAGTTTGGCAAATCAGGTAAACCTGAAGCCATACTTTGCAAGGTCCACATATCCATCATCACTTACTTCCACATTTTCAGCTTCCAGTAAAGCTTTTTGCACTTCCATGCCGCCGAAAGCAAAAGAGGGAGCAAGCCGCCCTTCCCTGTTTACAACCCTATGGCATGGAATAACATTGGGCTCAGGGTTAACGTGAAGGGCGTAGCCTACTACTCTTGCAGCACGAGGGCTGCCAACATATCGGGCAATATCTCCGTATGTGGCAACCCTGCCTATTGGTATTAGTTTAACAGCTTCATAAACCTTGTTGAAAAAACTCATTAAATCTTCCTTAGGTAATCAACGCTCATGGCCAGACCTTCCCAAGTATCCATGGCAATGCCTTCCTGTTCAATAATGTAGTCACATTCATCACCCAGTAAATTGTATATGCCCGCAAAGTCAACTATGCCAAGACCTATTGCAGTACCCTCGTAGGGTGACACTGTCTTTACTTCCTTCATATGAACAGTAAGTGCTCTGTCTTTGTATTTTTTAAGATATTCCACCGGGTTTACACCGCCTACCAGCGCCCAGCAGACATCCAGCTGCACAGACACCAGGTCAGGATCAGTATTCTCAAACAGAACATCCAACAGCCATTTGCCGTCTTCATCTTTTTTAAACTCAAAACTGTGGTTGTGATAGCCAAGGCTCAAACCATTCTGCTTGCACTTCTCACCTATATTATTGAGATCTTCTGCAAGTTTCAAAACCAAATCCCTGTTTTCAAAATTTGCGGATGGCAAAACTATATGTTTCGCACCTACAGTACAAAGATACTCGATCTCCTCGTCAAGATTGCCAAACACATTGGAGTGACTGCTTACAGCCTCAAGGCCGAATTCATCCAGCCATTTCTTCATGGTTTTGGCATCCACTCCATAAAAACCAGCAAACTCAACGCCTGTGAATCCAGTCCTTGCCACTCTCTCCAGAGTGCCTCTGAAGTCTTTTTCCGCATCCTCTCTGACCGAGTACAGCTGCAGATTTATTCTATCCATTTTATATTATCTCCTTATGAAAAGTAGTAGGGTTTGCCTGTCTTGGCTGAAATGTAGATTGCCTCAAGAATCTGTGATACAACACAGGCTTGTTCAGGCTCTACTACCAGTGGAGTGCCTTTTGTTATGCTATTGTAGAATGTAAGGGCTTCCATTTCCTGCGGATTTCCGGAAATGCCTTCGTAGAAAGCAACGCCAGCAGCGCTTAACTCAGGTGTCTCGGTTGAAAGTTTGCCGTATTTAGCTCTGTTAACCCTGACTCTTCCACCTCTGTTGTCAATGCCTGCCAATGTACCGGAAATGCTGCATTCAGCTTCTCCAATATCAAGAGTGTTAAGAGCCCAGCTTGATTCAAGAATGATTGTTGCACCGTTTTCCATAACTATGAATCCAAAAGCGGAGTCTTCAACTGTAAATTCCTTCGGATCCCAGTCGCCCCATGCATTACCGGTTTCAGTCTGATCTGCAAGCTTGCGATATGTTGTACCAACAACATACTTTGGCTTGTAGTTATCCATGATCCAAAGAGTCATGTCAAGAGCATGAGTTCCAATATCAATGAGAGGACCGCCACCTTGTTTCTCGTTATCCATGAAGACACCCCAGGTTGGAACCGCACGTCTTCTAATAGCATGAGCTTTTGCAAAGTATGCTTCACCAAGCTCACCAGCCTCAGCTGCCCTCTTCATGTACTGAACGTCAGGACGGAATCTGTTCTGATATCCAATTGAAAGCTTTCTGTTGTTCTTTCTTGCTGCTTCAACCATTGCAACAGCTTCAGCTGCTGTTTTTGCCATGGGTTTTTCGCACAGAACATGCTTGCCTGCATTCAATGCATCAATGGAAATTGGTGCATGTGAACTGTTTGGTGTACATACGTGTACAACATCAATACTCTCATCTTTTAAAAGCTCTTTATAATCTGTATATACTTTGCTGTCTGGTGTTCCATATCTGTTTTTTGCATCGATTGCTCTTTCTTCGATAATATCACAGAAGGAAACCATGTCCGCAACACCTGTTGATTTAATGGCTGGCATATGCTTGCCATTTGCTATTCCACCACATCCAAT
>JAAYLF010000075.1 GCA_012522035.1 Clostridiaceae bacterium | reverse complement strand
TAGGTGAGATCTGTTATTGCCTGGCCAAGATGGGTTTCAACGGTGGCGAGTACATTTACGGAAGGGATATGAGTCCAAAGGTGGATGGCTTCCCTTATTTCCATATGAAGGCCTTTTTAACCCATCCGTTCAGCGTTATGCGCCATTTTTGCGGAGACATAACCCATGTTCAGGCTTTTGTCAATCAGGCTGGCTTCAGAAAGAGCGCAGGCGACGTTATGCTGTCTATCAACAGCATTCATGTAAAGTTTGCCAGCGGTGCAGCCGGATATCTTCTAAGCCAGAGGGGAGATGCCCACTATGGTTTGGGCGGCTGGTGGAGTATAGAAGTCGGCGGTACCCGAGGAACATTTTGCATCGAGAATTGTATTGAAAAGATAACGTACTGGCCTGCACCTAAGCCAGGAGAACAGGCAGGATTGGAAGCTATTGAACCTGAAGTCACCAATACCGGAATAAAGGATTTCAATGAAACCTTTGCGAGAAGGATCAATGCCTTCCTGGAGGATATAACCAATAAGGTGCCCAAGGAACAACTAAGAGGTTCCGGACGCGATGCCCTGGCTGTGCTTGAATATACCTGGGCCGTTATGGAATCATATGAAAATGGCGGTGCTGTTGTGCGACCCAATCCTCTGCCGCTTGTCAAGGGAGACCCCAGGGTATATTAATACCGGGATGCGGGATATATGCAAGAAGGCACTTTGGGGCATTGACAGGATGGTCCGCCGGTGCTTTCTTGCATATATTTATATTTCCTGATTGTAAGGGGAAAGCGGATGGTTTCTGGAAGACCGGAGTTAAAACACGACCTTAGGACGGTTGTTGCATGCCTGGAAGAGGTTTACCCATTTAGGTGGAATCTGCATGAGATTAGGCAAGGGGGATAAAGTGTTCATGTTGACCAATAAAAGTATGACAACACGGAAAAAATACCAAGGTGTTTTTTACTCACTGGCGGATAATATGAAAAAAAACTACGATCTATATTTGTTAAGTCTTCCCATGTTTATTTATATAGTTGTATTTCATTATGGCCCCATGTATGGTGTTCAGATTGCTTTTAAGGTTTTTATTCCCGTTAAAGGTATAAACGGAAGCCCATGGGTTGGCTTTGAACACTTTATCCGCTTTTTTAAGTCATATCATTTTTGGACCTTGCTAAAAAACACGCTGGGAATAAGCATATATTCGCTGGCTGTCGGATTTCCGTGCCCAATTATTTTGGCATTGATGCTGAACGAGGTACGGCATAAGTATTTTAAAAAGACAATTCAGATGGTCACTTATGCTCCTCACTTTATTTCGGTGGTAGTTCTGGTAGGAATAATGACGACTTTTTTGTCGCCTAATACGGGTGTTATCAATCAGTTTATAAAAAAACTGGGGATGGAACCCATAGCCTTTCTGGAAAAGCCGGAATGGTTTAAAACCCTGTACGTACTTTCCGGAGTCTGGCAGAGAGTGGGCTGGAACTCGATAATATATATGGCGGCGTTGAGCAGTATAGACGTTCAGCTGCATGAGGCGGCAATAGTTGACGGTTCCAACAAACTGCAGAGAATATATTACATTGATATTCCTGGAATAATCCCGACAGCGGTCATTCTTTTAATCCTTAACATGGGTAATATAATGAGCGTTGGCTTTGAAAAGGTTTTTCTTATGCAAAATCCGTTAAATCTCAGGGCTTCGGAGGTTATTTCCACCTATGTTTACAAAGTGGGATTGATGGGTGGAGAATTCAGCTTTTCTGCTGCCGTAGGGCTTTTTAATACGGTGGTTAATTTTGCCCTTCTTATAATTGTTAATCGAATTGCCGGCCGCGTAGGGGATGCCAGATTGTGGTAAAGGGGGGGGATAAGGAGCAATGCCGAACATAAGAAGTACAAGTATCCGCCAGAGCGCCTCTGATCGCGTATTTGATGTTATAAACTATGGATTGTTGTGCATCGTTTTGATCATATTTGTTTACCCTCTGCTCTTTGTACTTAGTGCATCCATAAGCGTTCCGAATGCCATATGGAACGGTGAGGTATGGCTGTTGCCCAAGGGCGTTTCTTTTGCCGGGTACAATATGATATTTGGTAACGAAAATATATGGATAGGGTATAAGAATACGCTAATATATGTTATAGTTGGTACCATCATTAATTTATTTGTTACCATAACGGCGGCTTATCCTCTATCCCGCAAGGATTTCTATGTGCGGAATTTTCTGATGAGAGTCTACACCTTTACCATGTTTTTTAGCGGTGGCATGATTCCCACATATTTGCTGGTAAAACAATTGGGAATGCTGGATAGTATATGGGCCATGGTAATTCCCAATGCGGCTTCGGTATGGAACGTTATTATAACGAGAACATATTTTCAGAATAACATACCGGATGAGCTGCGCGAAGCGTCGGCTATAGACGGGTGCGGCAATATAAAATTCCTAATACGGATGGTG
>JAAYLF010000004.1 GCA_012522035.1 Clostridiaceae bacterium | reverse complement strand
TGGAAGATGATATCGAGGAAGACGGATTTTTTATCTTCTAGTCAAAACTCACCCCTTAATGTATATATTTTACATTTTTTCTGCTTTCTTCCTTATGCCGATATAGAGCAATTTCCTATAACATAAAAAAGCATTAAAGACCGTGCAGCCTCCCATAGAGCACTCGCACAACAGATATGAGATGTTCGTAATACTGCATGGAGTATGTACTTTCTTTGTACAAAACACGCTTCTTCACATGGAAGCAGGAGACTTATGCATAGTTCCTCCATACTGCATACACTCCATGTCGTATCCAAACACATATCATGAACATATAGTGATTAACTTTTCAGAGCAATATGTAGACAAAAAAATTGAAGATGAACTTAACGAAGTCATCAGCTGGGGGAAATATACTCCAACGCCTGAAGATGCCACATATATCAAAGATATTCTTGAGGATATTTTTGCCAACGCAGAAAGTACAGATATGTATAATTTGGTTTATCTTAAAACATGCTTTGACAGGCTGTTTGTCAAAATGCTTAGGACAAAAGAGCAATTCAACAAAGACATAAAAACTGACACACTATCGAGAGATATTGCAAGAGTATTGGAATACATAAGCCACAATTATTATCAAGATATAACATTGGTGGAAATGGCCGAATCCTGCCATGTATCACCATCATACTTCTCAAAATTCTTCAAAAAGACAATTGGCATGGGATTCAAAGAGTATGTAACCTTCACAAGACTTACCGTAGCAGAGAATCTTCTGAAAACCACGGATTTGTCAATAGCTGACATTGCCTATGAAACCGGTTTCAATGACAGCAACTATTTCTCCCTGGTTTTCAGACAGCACTACGGCACTCCCCCTACGGATTACAGAAAGAAAAGAAGAAAAAAAACCCTGGTTTAATCACAACTTCTTGATATCTTCCACCAGTTTATCAACATTTTCTGTTCTTGTTGCAAAACTGTTGCAGAAGCGCACCACATGTCTGTTGTCATCCAGTTTTGCAATATAGCTGAAGAGATATTTCTCTTTCAGTTTGTTGTACTGTGCATTATCCAATATCGGAAACTGCTGGTTTGTAGGAGAATCGCAGTAAAAGTCGATTCCTTTGTCTGTAAATGCTTTTTTAATTCTCATAGCCATATTGACTGCATTTTGTGAGATTTCAAAATACAGATTGTTTTCAAACAGGACAAGAAACATAATGCCCATAATCCACCCCTTTGCCAAGAGAGCTCCCTTTTGCTTTATCAGATACCTGAATTCTTTCTTAAGATTTGTATTTGTAATGCAAACTGCCTCTCCGAACAAAGCTCCTACCTTCGTCCCGCCAATATAAAAGACGTCGCACAAGGAAGCAATGTCTGCCATGGTCAAATCGTTTTCCTCAGCACACAAGCCATATCCAAGCCTAGCTCCGTCCAGGAATAAATAAAGGTTGTACTTGTTGCATACCTCCCTAAGCTCTTCCAGTTCCTTCTTGGAATAAACCGTTCCCAGTTCCGTAGGATTCGATATATACACCATTCCAGGCTTTACAGTATGTTCCCTGTCACCATCCTCATAATGAGCTTGACACATTTTCTCTACCATTGCAGGTTTTATCTTTCCATCTTCCGAGTCAATAACAAGAACTTTATGTCCCGTATTCTCAATCGCACCTGTTTCATGCACATTGATATGTCCTGTATTGGCAGAAACCACACCCTCATGGGGCCTTAATGCCGATGATACTACAATAAGGTTGGTGAGGGTGCCGCCTGCGATGAAGTGCACGTCCATATCAGGAGAGCTGCAAACTCTCCTGATATGGTTTCTTGCCTCTTCGGAATACTTGTCCATACCATACCCGATATTCTGCTCAAAATTGATTTCTTCAAGCTTCTTCAGTATTTCTGGATGTGCTCCTTCCGAGTAATCGTTGTTGAAAAGAATCATGACAACCTCTTTCCCATTTCCTCTATTTCATCAAATATCCTCTTGGCAACCTTCTCTACAGTTCCCTCTTCAAAGGAATTTGAAAGATTTGCAGACTCAAGAAGTTCAAAGTAGCCAATGCTGCCTCCTCTTTTGCAAAGAGCAAGATAATCCGAGAAAGCCTTTTCCCTGTCTTCAAGGTATCTTGCAAAAAGTTCCATGGCGTTCATCTGTGCCAACGCATAGTCGATGTAATAGAAGGGGGCGAGGAAGATATGCTGCTTCTGCATCCAAAAGCCGCCCTTTTCCAAGAACTCTACGCCATCGTAATCCCTTTCAGGCAAATACTCCTTCTCAAGCTCCTTCCACACCTGGTACCTTTCATCTGCAGTCATGGAAGGATTGTCATAAATCCTGTGCTGGAATTCATCCACACAGACAATGTATGGCATGAAAAGAATGTTTTCACATAAGTGGTAGTACTTGTACAAATTCGTCTTGTCGCCAAAGAATTTGTCCATCCAGGGATATGCAAAATACTCCATGGTCATGGAGTGCACCTCGTTTATCTCGTTTGTCGAAAAGGAGAGACTGTCAAGAGGTACTGTCCTTGATGCTACATAATACTGGAATGAATGCCCTGCTTCATGGGTAAGAACGTCTACGTCAGCAGAAGTTCCATTGAAGTTGGAGAATATGAAGGGAGCCTTGTATACAGGCATGACAGTGCAGTATCCGCCAAGATGCTTGCCAGGTCTTGTCTCAAGGTCAAACAGGTCATATTCCACCATGAAGTTGAAAAACTCCCCGGTTTCCTTGCTCATTTCATTGTACATCTCCTGAGCCCAGGCAATCATCTGGTCCTTGTTGCCCACAGGTTGCGGATTGCCTTCTGGGAACATGAAGCTTTCATCATAGTACTTGATCTTGTCCACATCTATTCTCTTTGCCTGTTCCGCTCTTATCTTTTTACACATAGGAACAATAACCTTTTTTACCTGCTGCCTGAACTTTTCAACATCTTCCCTTGTATAATCAAGCCTTTTGTTGTTCAGATAACCAAGAGCTGTGTAATTGTCAAAGCCAAGTTTTTTCGCCATTTCAACTCTGACTTTAACCAGCTCATCAAAAATCCTGTCAAGGTCCTGGGATACTCCTTCGTAAAGCCCTGCCCAAGCCAAATAAGCTTCTTTTCTTATCTTCCTGTCAGGATTCTGCATATGTTTCAAAAGACCGTAGAAATTGCAGGTCTCACCCATAAACTCTGTACTGCAACCAGCAGCAATCTTCTGGTATTCAACACCCAAGTTTGCCTCTGTAACAAGATCATCCACAATCGCTTCATCCTGTGTTTTTTCCTCAACTTCAGCAAGCCTGAAAAGCTGCTTTCCAAACTCCTTTTCCAAATCTTCTCTAAACCTGGAGTCAAGAAGGGCTTTTCTGTACTGCTTGAAGAGCGGAATCAGTTTTGGATATTCATTGTTGAAAAACTCAATTTCTTTTTCATAAAACTCATCCTGTGTATTCATTGTATTCCTTACATACGCAATCGTGTGTAAAGTATATACCTCATTGAGGGTGTCTTCACACTCCCTGATACCTTCCTTTGCTTCTTCAATGGTTTTGGCCTCTTCCAGTTTTTTTACCCCTTTCAAATATGCATCACTGAGCTTCACAAGGTCAGGTCTTACATATTCTATCTCATGAAATTTCTGCATAAACAACACACCTTTCTCATTTTAGTTTTTCCAAATAATATATTAATGCTTCAATGTTGATTCCGCTTTCCCAAGGCCTGCATCTGCAGTTAAAAGGAACCTTGTCATCATAGTATTCTACCCATGCTCCTGTGTCATCCACAATATCCAGCATGACTTTCAAAACCTTTTCCTTCAGAGGATCATCTAGATATGCCAAATTAATTAGAAGAAGACCAAAGTCGTATCCCAGCGAGCGGTTTCCTTCCACATCTGACGGAATGAATCCTTTTTCTTTAAACAAACGGGCAAATCTTTCAACATTTGTCCTTATCTCATCATAAGAGAACAAATCGCTATCATAGTAGACGGGCAGGAGACCGGTAGAGCCCAGAACATATCTCTTGTTCGGATCAAGAATCATATCTACTTTCTCATCGAAACACTCTGGACATCTGTAGTACCCATGCTCACCTCTCTCAAGCCACATAAGGGGAGCCGGTCTTTTCAGAAGCTGGTCCACATCGCAAAAACCCCTGTGCACCCTGGGTTTTTCAAAGCCTTTTTCCCTCTCCGGATTGTTTCCATGGATTACTCCATCAATTACAAAGTTCTTTTTGTACAAATCACGGGCTTCCTTCACCGCACCCTCATACCTTGCCATCTCCTCATCGTCCAAAAGCCCTTCTTCCCTGCAAAAGTCCACAAAGCGTTTTCCACCTTCAATAAACAGCAGGGTGGATTCCGCCGAGCCATGGTAGATGAAAGGCCTTGGGAATACATATCCCGCAATATATGTTTCATCGCCGCTGAAACTTGTCATTCCCTTAACCAGATGAGGCAGCTGTACACTGAAAGCCCATCTTAGCATGTCCTTGATTTCAATCAAAAACTCCCTGTCTTTGGTTGCGTTGTAATAGTACATGGCACAGTAAACAATATATGCAGGCACTTCCACCTCGTCATTGGAAAAAAGAAGTCTGTCCTGATTGTGCCCCATGCTTTCTGCGTTCACCAGATTTCCAAAATACTTCCATTTGTTGAACCAGAACTCAAGAACCATCCTGCCTTCTTCCACATACCCCGAATTGACAAGGGATCGCATTGTTCCAGCCATGTCCCTCACATACGCCATGGGATAGTAGTGTCCTGCAAGAATTCCACCATCATAAGACTGCTGGCACTTGGTCAAAACAGCAACGCTTTCAAGAACATCCTTAATCCTCTTCCCTTCAGGATGACCTTCAGGAACCAGATCAAGAATCCTGTCGCCCTTTTTCAGATACCCGCAAAAGAAATCCCTGCTTCTTTTCTCTATATCAGTACCGGAAAAATAGAAGGAAAGATGCTTGTGAACTTCCTTGGGATGAGCTGAAACAAAAGCCAATTGGCCAATGCCTTTTTCTAAAACAAAAGAATTCTCATCCTTTATGTATCTTGCAGCACCATCCCAGACAATGAACATCCTAAGCTCGTCCTTCAAGGCAAAATCAGTAAAATACCTTGTTCCGATGGTCATTACCAGCATTACACATTCTTTTCTGACTCCATTCCCAAAGTCGTAATCGCCGTAGTAGTACACTTTTGTGTGAGGCGGCAATACAGGCTTTATGCAAATGCTTTTCTCCAGCTCAAAGGATCGGACAAATACATTGTATTCAGGATCCATAAAATCCTTAAACAAGCCAATTTTCTTTCCATCCTCATATATTTCATGAACCCACTTTGAGTCTCTGCTTGCCCTTTGGGACCTTGCTTCCAAGCATCTGTCAGGCTCATAAATTTCAAAAGAACCGTATACAGGCGATGAATACGGAGGCCCTTGTACCTGGTTGATGTTAGGACCTCTTTCGTAAACAATCATTCTGCCGTTGCCTATGGCATGGATGCTTCCGTCATC
>JAAYLF010000074.1 GCA_012522035.1 Clostridiaceae bacterium | reverse complement strand
CAGATGCATTGCAAAGCCCAGACAGCCAGTCTCGGTCGTCTCCCAACAATGCATCAAGATATTTATTTAATCTATTATAAAACTCTTTCTTGTTATCTGTCTCAATCAACTCATATGTAAACATAATTAATGCTCCAAAACTGTTTATATGGTTAATTATAAAGAAGTATGGAGATATGGTCAAATGAAATTAAAAAAAGGAATGGAACCAATTTGCTCCATTCCTCTCTTGCTATTACTAACTTCTTATCTAAGCAACTGCAGTACTGACTGTGGTGCCTGGTTAGCCTGAGCCAGCATTGCTGTTGCAGCCTGAGCCAAAATGTTGTTCTTGGTGTACTCCATCATCTCATTAGCCATATCAACGTCACGAATACGACTTTCAGCTGCTGTAAGGTTCTCAGCAGATGTATTCAGGTTGTTGATAGTATGTTCAAGACGATTCTGATATGCGCCAAGCTTCGACCTTTCAGCTGAAACCATTTTTATGGCACCATCAATTATTTTGATTGCTTCATCTGCTTTAGTTTTAACATCACTGTCTCCACCTTCTTTGATCGCACTTAAATATGTTGTTGTATCAGCATCTGCATCATAAAGACCTATCTCTGTAGAATGCATGGAGTTTATTTTAAGTTCAAGATTTTGACCTGCATTCGCACCAATTTGAAAAGTTAATGATACTTCTTCGTTAAGAATATTTTTGCCATTAAACTGAGTATCTTCTGCAATTCTATCAATTTCCGTGATCAATTCATTGATCTCCTTTTGAATTGCAGCTCTATCTTCGTCCTCGTTCGTTCCTGTTGCTGCTTGAACTGCCAACTCCCTCATTCTTTGTAAAATAGAATGAGTTTCATTTAATGCACCTTCTGCAGTTTGGATGAGTGAAATCGCGTCCTGTGAGTTCTTGGAAGCCATCTTGAGACCACGGATCTGGGCTCTCATCTTTTCGGAGATGGAAAGACCAGCTGCGTCGTCTCCAGCTCTGTTGATTCTGTAGCCGGAAGAAAGCTTCTCAATTGACTTCTGTATATTGTTGTTATTTACACCCAGGTATCTTTGGGCATTCATTGCCATTAAGTTATTATTAATTCTCATTGTACTTCCTCCTTGAAATTAGTTTTTGGCATCCTTGCCTAATAAATGTATTAATGTACCAGTAATTGTTATTGTAGTAACTGCAGTACTGACTGTGGTGCCTGGTTAGCCTGAGCAAGCATTGCTGTTGCAGCCTGTGCCAAGATGTTATTCTTTGTGTACTCCATCATCTCGTCAGCCATGTCAACATCACGAATACGACTCTCAGCTGCAGTAAGGTTCTCAGCTGATGTATTCAGGTTGTTGATTGTATGCTCAAGACGATTCTGGTAAGCCCCAAGCTTTGACCTCTCAGCTGAAACATCTTTAATGGCATCTTCGATCGTAGTTATTGCTTCATCAGCACCATTCTGTGTACTAACATCAATAAGCATTTTGGATATTTTTCCATCGTCAACTTCTGCCAAGTTCAAAGCTGAAACATCCATATTAGCAATATCAAGCTCTATGCTTTGACCATTATTAGCACCAATTTGGAAAACCAGAGATTGTCCATCAGTAGCGGTGCTATCCAATGTACCATTGAGTAACTTTTTCTCGTTAAACTCTGTCTGATGAGCTATTCTATTTATCTCTTCAGTTAACTCTTTTATCTCATCTTGGATAGCTTTACGATCCTCATCCTGATTAGTATCACTTGCGGCTTGTACTGCAAGTTCTCTCATTCTCTGCAGGATTGCGTGAGTTTCGTTAAGAGCACCTTCTGCAGTCTGGATAAGAGAAATTGCGTCCTGTGAGTTCTTGGAAGCCATCTTGAGACCACGGATTTGGGCTCTCATCTTTTCTGAGATGGAAAGACCAGCTGCGTCGTCTCCAGCTCTGTTGATTCTGTAACCGGAAGAAAGCTTCTCAATGGATTTCTGGATGTTGTTGTTGTTAACACTCAAGTACCTCTGGGCATTCATTGCCATTAAATTGTTGTTGATTCTCATTATAATTCCTCCTTGAAATAATGTTTTCGGCATCCTTGCCTGTATTTAATGTACCGAACAGAAACATCTTTGGCGCCTTCGTGATGTTTCTCCGTTCAATACATATTATCGGAAAGTAATGTTAAAACTTTATAGATCCTCCAATGAAAATATTGAAGATATTGCCTCTATGTTGGTTTTGGCAGTATCTTCATAAAGTTCACCGCGTATAATGGGGATTTCCTTGGGAGCTTCAATTCCTATACTGACCCTGTCATTATCGCATTCCAGTATTTTAATTTTAATGTCATCCCCAATAATCAGAGACTCACCCTTCTTGCGTGACAGCACCAGCATTGTTTTGTCCTCCCTGTTGAATTAATGTAACCAGACTATTGTACATAGGTTCCCGGATGCTATACTGTTTGTCATCCAGGATAACCTGCTTTGCTTTGAATTTCTTGATGTTTATCAGTATCGGTGCTGCCAGGTTGACAGTCATCTTCCTTAAATCTTTTGGAACCACCGCCACATTCAAAACCAGAATATCCTCATCACTCTCGAGCTCTATTTCCTTAAAAACCGACTCTTTAACCTTTGGGTTATAGTCGGCTTTAAAGTCAAATGGATTCACTACAGGGAGAGCAATATCCTTTTCATCTATTGATTGCAGGAAAAATATCGGGTAGCTTTCCTTTGGAGTTAAAAAGATGAACCTTTTGAGTTCCTCTATGCCGGGAATCCCCTTTTCAAACTCAATAATCTTGTTCTCGTCAACCTCAATTTCACCAAACCTGGTTGTTTGTATAACCATTTTAGTCACTCCTATGCTTTTCTATCAATATTCTTACCAATCTTCTTTTCAATGTATCTCTCTATAAGGGGTTTAGTATCCGTAACAACGGAAATCTCAATGGAAGGCCACCTTTTCATGTAAATCTCAACCTTTGGTCTGGAAGCTTTAATGACAGGCTTGTTAATCTCCCATTCAAATTCAAGTTCGTGAGGAGTCCATTCAAGCTCGAAATAGCCTTTTTCCCAGATAATCTTGTTCTGAGGAAAATTCGCTATATTCACGCTTGTCTCTTTGATTGTATTCTTAAGGGCGATTTCGGGAATGGGATTGTTCTTTTTCTCAATCTCCATGAGAAGATCCCCTTCCTTGGCAATTCTTCTTATTGCTTCAAGAGTCTTCTGTCTTGCTTTCTGGAATCTTGTAGAAGACAGGAAAAGGGTAGTCATATTGCCAGAGGCAACAAGGTATTGGCTTTGATCCAGCTTGAACCTTGCCGGCTTTGACTTTATGCGGAACTCTGCCTGCTTTCGCTTTATATTCAGCTTTGGCAAAGAGTTCTCAATCTCAAGTTTAGCATTTTCGGTTTTAATGCCAATCTGACCCCTAGTCGTCCTTATCTGAATACGACCAATCATGTCTCCTCACCTCTTTATCTCAAAAAGTCAACCAAAGAAGGTTGAATAACCCTTGCACCTACTGCAAGAGCCGTTCTGAAAACAGCTTCTTCCATCTTGAAATACATAATTGTTTCAGCCTGATCTATATCCTCCATTCTGGCCTTCACATCTTCATAAGTAATTATATCTGCATCAAATCTATCTATAACTGATTGAATTCTGTTGGACTTACCTCCAATCTCTGCTACAAGTGCAAGAATATGCTCCTGACTCTCCTGCAATCTTCCCACAAAAGAATCCACAGGGTCGTCATTTCTTAGTGAATTGGACAAGTCAGCCAGCATCTGAATCATATTGTTTTCTCCATATCCAACAACCCTTGCACCACTCATGGTTACATCCATGCTTACATTGTTGCCAACCAGGTACTCAATGGATTCTTTACTAAACGCATCAAGAGTTATTGGGTCACCGTTTGTAAGGTCCTCTCCATTGTAAAGAAATGTTCCGCCAATTTCCCTGAAAGGAGCTGTTGCCACATTGTAACCACCAAATATGTGCTGGCTTCCGTATGTGGAGTTAAGCACATTTATGACCTGGTGTCTGATTTGGTCAATCTCTACAGCAATAGCTTCCCTCTCCGAAGGAGTATTAGTATCATTCGGAGCATTTACAGTAAGCTCATAAGCTCTCTTTAACAAATTATTTATCTCCATCAAAGCAGTCTCGGTAAAATCCAAAACCGCCTGAGCATCTTCCGCATTCTCTTTATATTGTATTGACTTTGAAAGATTCTTTCTTGCCTGTAGTGATTTAATAACACCCACCGGATCCTGGGATATTTTAGTTATCCTCTTTCCAGTAGAAAGCTGACTCTCATACTGATGCATGCGTGACATTGATCTTTTCAGATTAGTCATCATGTTTCTTACCAGCATTGAATTAGTAATACGCATAAACACACCTCTTTTTAATGTTTTTCACAATATTTTATCTTCCTACCAAGCCAACCCTGTTGATTAATACATCCAGCATCTCATCCAGAGCAGTCAGAATCCTGGCAGCTGCCTGATAGGACTTTTCAAACTTGACCATGTTTGCCATCTCTTCATCAATGGATACACCCGAGATGCTCATACGCTGCTCAACGATGCTGTCCAAAAGCGCATCTTCATTGTCGCGCATGGTGTTGGCATAAGCTGTATCAATGCCAAGCTCTGCAATATAGCTGCTCATGTACGCCTCAAAGTTGTCACTGCCGCCTATTGCCGCCTGTTCCCTCAACTCTATAAGTTCAAGTATAATCTTGTTGTTGCCCGAGTTTATTGAACCAACCACTTCCGCATCCGATGCAGCAATCTTGAACACATCCTTCAAAATTTCCTGGTTCACCTTTATACTCATGGCATCAGTACCGTCAGGATCAAAAAAATCAATACCTGTCATGGAGGAAGCGCCCCCTTGGGGAATGGTCCATCCTTTTCTGTGAATCTCATTGATTCCTGTTACAAGGGATTTTGCAAAATAGTCGAGCTTGTCCTTGTAATACTGGATTCCTTTCACATCATCGGTGTTTCCGTCTCTAATTTCCAAATAACCTTTAAGCTTGCCCGATTCCAGGTTGTCAAGCTCAACACCATCAACCCTGATGTAGTGGTAGTCGCTGCCTGGTTTCGTGTACAACTCAAGCTTGCTTGCCTGGTCGTGATCGATAAGGACAAGTTCCTGTCTGTCTCCGTTTTCATCAAAATATGTCATGCTGACAGTAAGTCTCAGCTCATTGCCGACCTTGGTCTCTGTATATGTAATGTTTGCATACTCCGAGAGCTTGTCAAGAAGCACGTTTCTCTTGTCTCTCAGGTCATTTGCCACATTGCCGCCAAGCTCGTATCTGGCTATGCTTTTGTTGTAGGCCAGTATCTTGTCAATATATTCATTTACCTGCTTTACAGATGTGGTAAAGGCGTAATCCTGTTCATCCTGAATCTGATTCAGCTGGCTTGCATAGTAGTTGATGGTGTCAGTTAATGTGATTGCCTGCTGCAGAAAGTTCGTACTTACATCCTTGCTGCCCACATTGGATGCCAGTTCCTGCAGGCCAACAAAGAATCTGTCAATTACGCTCATAACCCCTATATCCGAAGGTTCCTGAAACAGTTTTTCTATGTAGTTCAAGGCTTCTGCCTTGACAGTCCATTCTCCCATCAAGGAAGCTTCATTCCTGTACTGTCTGTCAAGAAACTGATTTCTTATCTGTTGGATATAGTCGATTCTGACTCCACCGCCTACAAGGGCGTTGGTCAAAGGAGCCACCAGAGTTTGGGTTACATATGGGTCTATTGAAGAACTTTCAATTCTCTGTCTTGAATAACCTTCTGTTTCAACGTTTGCAATGTTGTGTGCCGTTACATCCAAAGCCTTCTGATTGTAGCGAAGTCCTGTTTTTGCAATCTCAAAACCGTAAAAAGTAGAACTCATGATTTCCTCCTATACGCTTTCATCTATTATGTTGGTTTTTTGTGTTATGGTTCTCTGACCCTTGGGATTGTATGTGTTCTCGCTTCCGTCCCCTATAACAACCTTTTGGATTACCTCTTTTATGTAATTCAGATTGTTCTCAATAAGCCGCATGTTTGTCTTGTTGTATACCTTCTGCTTTTCAATAACATCCACAAGACCCTTGCTGACTTCTTCCAATGATGTGGTATCCTCTTCCCTGTCCTTCAGCTCTCTTAGTATGCCGGATATTGTAACGTCCTCATCAGACATGCCAAGACTCTTTGCAAGACAGCTTGCAATCTCCATCCTCTTTTGTTCTTCCTGCCCTATTTTTACAAGAAGCACCTCTTCTGCCTCAACTATCTTGTTGAGAATCTGAATGTCCCTATTCAGAACCACATCCGTCTTTTGTCCGGAAAGCTCGTTTATTGCTTCGTAATATGCTTTTTGCTTTTCCAGCGATTCGGTCAGTTTGCCGACAAGTTCCCTGTATTCCATTTAATCACCTTCAGTTATGCCTTTTTATCAATGCGTGTTCCTTTTATCATCTTCTCCGCAATCTTGCCGCTGTCTATGGTATAGATGCCTTTTTCTATCCTTTCCTTTATCTCATTGACCTTGTTGTATCTTACTTCATCCACGTCCTTGATTGCTTTGATTGCCTTTGAATATATCTTTGCGTTGTCGGACAAATCCAATTTGTCGTTTATCTCAAATCCTTCACTTGCATTTGGCTTCTTGATCTGGCTTGCCTTGTATGCGGAAATAGGATCCGTGGGATTTGTAGGATTTATTTTCATGCTGACACCTTCTTTCTACTCCTCTTCCTCATCTTTCTTCTTGCTCTTTGGAATGAAGTGCATTCTCTCCTTGCCTGTCGCGCCTTGTGTTTTGCTTGTGCTTCTGTCTCCAGGCCTCAAACTTGACTTTACATATGAAAGCTCGTTGTGTTTCTTTACAGTGCATTCAAGACAGTACCTGCCTGAATCTATGGGCTTGTCGCAGGATTCGCATCTTAATTCCTTGTTGCCTTCCATGCTAAGCCTTCCCTCTTTGAGCAGGAGCAGTATTATCTTTTCACTAACCTCGGTCTCCTCACTCAACTCTTTTATGGTTGCAAGCCTGTTCTTTTCAAGATAATTCCTGCATTTCTCAAATGCCTCATCAATTGCGATAATGCATTTGGGACAGTAGGGACTTACCTTGTAATTGAAAGGCTTGCTGCAGTTTTTACAGTATCTTATGCTCAGTGATGACATATTGAAAACTCCTTTTTGCCTCTAATTACTATTTGCGCAGATTGTTTGCAATACCCTCCATCTCATCACTTATGGACACAAGTCTTGAAGATACCTGGTATGCCCTCTGCGCTTTAATCATTTCAGTCAGCTGCTCTGTCAGATCCACATTTGAATGTTCAAGAAATCCTCTTGACACCTTTGCGTTATTTACCTGCTGAGCCTCTCCTGAAGCTTCTGTGACCTGATACAGATTGCTGCCTTCCTCACTCAATCCTTCCGGATTAACAAAGGTAAACACACCCAAGTCACCAGAGAGTTCTCCATCAGCAACCGTTATTCTTTCCAGATTCTCATCCAGTACAAAGTTTCCGTTGGCAGTGACAAGGTAATTGACATTGTCAATTGTCGTGGTGTAGAAATTGCCAGCTCTTGTATACCTAATTCCTTCTTCCGTCTCCACAGCAAAAAAACCTTCTCCATTTATTGCAAAATCCAGGTCTCTGTTGGTGTTTTCCAAAGAACCCATGGTGAAGTCCTTGACTACTGCGGACAAGAGAACACCATGTCCTTTCTGCAGATTGTTGTCCTGGTCCTCTTCCACCGGATTCAGCATGGTCTGGTAAAGAGCATCAGTAAATGTAACTCTTTTTTGCTTGTAACCTGTTGTATTGACATTTGCAATATTGTTTGCTATATTATCAAGTTTTTTCTGTCCTACCTTCATGCCGGATGCTGCTGTATGCAAAGACTGTATCATGACTCACACCTTTATACCTTTCCTATTTCATTGACAGCCTTGTCTAGTGTGCTGTCTATTGTGGATATTACCCTCTGGTTGGACTCATAAGCTCTTGCCACTTCAATCATGGTTATGATCTGATCGACAAGGTCCACATTTGAAGCTTCAAGATAGCCCTGCTTTACTTTTGCCTCGCTCTCAACAGTCTCGGCCTCTCCAAAGGTGTAGTACAAACCCTCTCCTTCTTTCCTGAGAAGGGAATTGTCCACAAAGGAAACCACCAAAACTTCGTCCACCAGATTTCCATCTTCATCAAATACCTGGCCGTTTTCATTCACCTTGAAATTGTTTGAACCCACATAAAGACTTCCGTTTGCACCTTGCACATGGTAGCCTTCCGCAGTAACAAGCATTCCCTGGTTGTCAACGAAAAAGGCCCCATTCCTTGTATACCTCAGTCCATTGGGCGTCTCGACTACAAAAAAGCCGTCTCCCTGAAGCGCCAGATCCGCATTCCTTCTTGTCTCATTAAGGGAGCCCTGTACAAACTTGGTAAACACCTCATCCACATGAACGCCCTTTGCAATGGTGCCTACTATCTCATTCTGCCTCAATATGTTGGGGTCGTTTATTCTTTCTATAAGGACCTCGCTGAACGATCTGGAAAGCATCAAATCTTCCTTGTATCCCACCGTATCAACGTTGGCCACATTGTTCGCTATAACATTTATTTTATTCCTCTGTGTCAGCATTCCTGTTCCTGCTGTGTACAGTCCTCTAACCATTTTGAATCCTCACTTCAGATATTCTTTACTCAGTAATATAATCGACAAAGGTACAATAAACTTTAGCATTTTTGATGTCAAAATACAAATCTTTATGAGTTGAACAAAGCCTTTTCCTATGATATATTTACCAAAACAACATGTTGCATGAAACAGGAGCTGATGGAATGAATATAAAGGTAAATTTTGACAAAGTCACAGGCAGAATAAAGCCTCTTCACGGAATCGGGAACGCTCCCCTTCTAGGTACAGACCCAAAATTGTTTCCCTACCTTAAAAAGGCAGGAATTCCCTATTCCCGTCTTCATGACACAGGAGGAAGATACGGCGGTGGCTGTTTTGTCGACATAAACAATGTCTTTAGGGACTTTGACAAGGACTCGAAAGACCCCAATTCCTATGATTTTGCTTTCACCGACTGGCTGATAACCGAGCTTGTAAAACAGGGAGTCAAACCCTTTTACAGGCTGGGAACCACAATAGAAAACAGCCACAGAATCAAAGCCTACTACATCTACCCGCCTAAAGACAACTTGAAATGGGCACAAATATGCGAAGGAATAATCCGCCACTATACCGAAGGCTGGGCAAACGGCTTTTACTACGACATAGAATACTGGGAGTTATGGAACGAGCCTGACAACGAACCCAATATTGAAGACAACCCCATGTGGAAAGGCACCATGGAAGAATATTTTGAACTTTACAAAGTGGCCTCAAACTACTTAAAAGACAAATTCCCTCATCTAAAGATTGGAGGGTATGCATGCTGCGGCTTTTACTATCTATCAGAAGCCGTGGTGGAAAGTGCAAACTCTTCAACAAGAACCGGCTACTTCATACACTTCTTCAATGAATTTTTGAAATACATAACCTCTGAAGAAAACAAATCCCCTCTTGATTTCTTTTCCTGGCATTCCTATGCCAGTCCCGAGGAGAACATTAAGTATGCGGAATATGCAAGGAAGATGCTGGATGAATATGGCCTATATGACACTGAAACCATCCTGAACGAATGGAATCCAGGCATTCAGTACCGGGGCACATCAAAAGACTGTGCAAATATTGCCGCCATGTTCTGTGCCCTCCAAAAAGCCCCTGTGGACAAAGCCATGTACTACGACGGACAGGTCCATACAAGTTATGGAGGCATGTTCGACCCTGTCAAACAGGACATATTCAAAGCCTATTATGCTTTCTATGCCTTCAACAAGCTGTATGAGCTGTCAAACGAGATAGAATGCTCAGTCAGCACGGAAGGCATATACACAATTGCAGCAAAAGGCGCAAATACTGCAAGAATTCTAATATCAAACCCGACAGATAAAGAGTACGAGCTGACGATAGAATCATATACAGACAGAAAAATAACTTCTGTAAGAAAACATATTGTGGACAGGGACAGAAACTTTGTAGAAACAGATGAAAATACATTAACTCCTGAATCAGTACTTTTGATTGAGTATGAGTTTGAAAGGAATGAATAGAATGATTGATTTGGTAAAGAACAAAGTGGAAATGCTCGAATGTGGTGCATTCAAGTACACCGGCATAGTGGATGAAACCATACACCTGGTTCAGGAAAAGCAGCTCAAGGACGCAAAATACTGGAAACTGTTTGTCGAGCAGTACAGAAAGGGCAACGCAGATGATCATGACAGAGGCTGGCGCGGAGAATACTGGGGCAAGATGATGAGAGGCGCGTCCCTTACATACCTCTACACCCAGGATGATGAACTTTACAACCTGCTTGAAGAAAGCGTATACGACCTTCTTTCAACCCAGGATGAGCTGAACAGGTTCTCCACCTACTCTCTTGAATGCGAGTTTAGCGAGTGGGATATGTGGAACAGAAAATATATTTTGCTAGGCAGCATGTATTTCCTTGACATATGCAAGGACGAAGAGCTTAAGAAAAGAATAGTTAATGCTCTTGTAGGGCACGCAGATTACATCATCTCCAAAGTTGGAGATGAAGAACAGGGAAAGATACCAGTAACCAAAACCAGCATCTTCTGGAACGGCCTTAATTCCAGTTCCATTCTGGAGCCTTTTGCAAGGTTGTATGTACTTACCGGTTTTGAAAGATACCTGGACTTTGCAAGACATGTTATCAAATGCGGTGGAACTGATGGCTTCAATATATTTGAGGCAGCTTATGAAAACAAGCTGTACCCCTATGAGTATCCGGTCACAAAAGCTTATGAAATGATGTCCTGTTTTGAAGGTCTTCTTTGGTATTACAGGGCAACCAGGGAAGAAAAGTATCTTGTAGCTGCCAAAAACTTTGCAAACAAGGTAATAGAGTCTGACATTACTGTAATTGGCTCTGCCGGGTGCACCCATGAACTTTTTGACCACTCAATCATCAAACAGTTTGATCCGGCATACGATGGAATCATGCAGGAAACCTGTGTAACGGTTACATGGCTCAAGTTTCTTTACCAGCTCTTGCAGATAACCGGCGACAAATCCTACGCAGACCATATCGAAGTCTCCATATACAACGCCCTGCTTGGTTCAATCAATACGGAAGGAAATGAAAGAATCAACACCACTCCCGTATTCGACAGCTACAGTCCTTTAAGAAAGGCAAGCAGAGGAAGAGCCACCGGCGGCCTTAAAGACATTGCTCCGGATACCTACTACGGCTGCTGCATTGCAATTGGAGCTGCCGGTACTGCCCTTTCCGCTCTTTCCAGTGTGGGAAGAACGGAAAAAGGTTTTCAGTTCAGCCTGTACTACAGTGGAGTTATAAAAACGAAGACACCGACGGGCAGCAACATTGAGTTTAGAATTAGCACAACTTATCCTGTGGGCGAATATATGGATATTGAAATAATTCCAGATAAGGATGAGGAACTTACTCTGGAATTCAGACTGCCTTATGGCGGCAAACTTTATGTAAACGACAATGAAATTGACACGGATACAGTCACAAGAGTATGGAAGGCAGGAGACAAGGTTTGTATAAAAACAAATCTTAAGATAAGACTTCTTAAAGATACCGACATTCTGACAGAAGCTGCACAGAGAAAGGAAAGATACGGAGTTCTTCTCAGAGGCCCCATTGTACTTGCAAGGGATGCAAGAATAGACAAGGATTTGGATACACCCCTTACATTCCAGACTGATTATGAAGGGTATGTAACAAACAAGGTTGTAGAAACCAAGGCTCCTTTTAGAACCCTTCTTGCATTTGAGCTGGAGCTTGAGAAAGGGAAACATACCTTTGTTGATTACGCACATGCCGGCAAGATATGGGACGATAATCTTCCAATAGCCGCATGGATCAAGATTAATGAATAACAAAGAGGCAGCTTTTCAAGCTGCCTTTTAACTTGCAATATCAAAAGCTACATACAGATCGAATACATTTGGCTGGGCAGGTCTTTTTTCATATTTGAAACTTACATCAAACTTGACACCTTCCACCTTGTCTTCTACAACAAACTTGTCATCCAAAACGGTCACATCATATCTTTCATAAGTACTGAAAAAGTCATAAAACTGATTCTTGGTGCCTACGGTCTTGTACATTATACCATTAACAGGCAGATCTGAATCCTGTCTGTTGCTTGCATCCACCAGCAGATGGAAAGGCATGTAAAACTTAAAGCTGGAGTTATCCTTTTTCAGCACGGCGACCGGGCAGAAGAACCTCTTCATACCGCGGACGTACAGCATGTAGTAGTTTATAAATGTGCCCTCCTTGTCGGTCTTGGTTATTAAAACATACTTGTCCTGAAAAACAGCAGCGGAAAGATTGATGTTTTCATCTTCGTACTTGTTTACGTAGTTTGCAAATTCATCGACCGATATGTCATCAAGAAACAAATGGTTGCTTCCTCCATAAAGCCTTTTCAGCTTTATGTCTATCCTGAGAACATCATTTCCAGAAAGACTGTCACTCGTCTCAATGTAGCTTCCTTTCCTTGTCCCGTCACAGGAAGACAAAACCACAATATAAACAAGCATCAAGCATGTAATTATCATATTCTTTTTTGACATGACAAATCATCCCTTTATGAATTATTACGTACGATTTGATAAGTCAATTTTATAAATTCAGGAAGATATTGTCAATGTCGTCTGTAACAACAAACTGTTAATCTTATGCAAACAAATAGTTAATCATATCCGCCAGCGTCAAATTGTCCGCATCAAAGACACGCGCATTCATGTCCACTACTGTGTACGTCAATTTCGTATACTCAAGAAAAGTCATCAGGTCCTTGTCATACCAGGGAGGAGTCCATGTACCGGATCTTGCAATATGTATATTGGACACCTCAATATCCTCATCAAGGTCCTCAATATTCAGGTATTCAATGTTAAATTTCTCATTCTGCTGCCAGAAATAGTCCTTGTCTTCATATGTATTGGGGCTGTAGATAATATATGCTTTGCGAATCAAACCGTCTTTAAAGAGCTTTCCCAGCCAGTTGGCGCAGTTTGTCTCAAACTCCAAAGAAGCAAGACCCCCATAACCCAAATCCGCATGGGAGTCAAACAAATACACTTCCTTGCATTTTGCTCTTTGTGCGATATTGTACGACAGTTTGTGAGAGTCTGAGACAATCATTCTTGTATTCCTGCCAATACGGAACCTTTCCTTAATCTTGTCCCAGAACACGGTATAATCATCCAGTTTGAATAGATCCTTTATGTCTATTCCTCTGCTCTTTAGTTTGAAATATCTTTTGTACCACAAATCCTGTATGCTCTTTTGGTTTTCGATGTATGAGTTTAGATAATCCTGAGGGGCTTTGATGAAATAGTCCCAATCTATTGACAAGAGACATCTCATACTCCAGCACCTTCTTTATACTTTAAGAATTTATATGAATATTATATCACATTTTTCCAGAAAGTGCGGATACAATTGTTAACGCCACCTTGTTTAAAGGCACCCTTTTTACAACAGCTCCAATATCATATGCAGCCTTTGGCATGCCGTATACAACGCAGCTCTCCTCGTCCTGCCCTATGGTAAAGTTGCCGTTTTTCTTCATGGACAAAAGTCCTTTTGCTCCATCCTTGCCCATTCCGGTCAGGATAACGCCTATTGCGTTTCCCTTGCATATCTTTGCAACCGACTCAAACAAAACATCCACGGAAGGTCTGTGGTTGTTGACCTTGTCTTCCTTGACACAGTTAACTCTGTATACGCTTCCGAGTCTGGTTACCCTCATATGGAAATCCCCAGGTGCAATATACACATGCCCCGGCTTTATAATATCCCTGTCCTCAGCTTCCTTGACTTTAAAACCAGTGGTTTCATTAAGACCGTCGGCAAACATTTTTGAGAATACCGGAGGTATATGCTGAACTATGACAATGCCCGGCATATCCTTTGGAAGCTCCTTTAAAATCTGACGAATTGCCTCGGTCCCTCCCGTGGATGCGCCAATAGCTATCAGGTCAATATTTGAATTGGCAATGCCCTCCACATGCTCCTTTTCAAGAACCAACTCTTCATTGTTGTATGGAACCTTGGCAATGGAAGCAATTCTAATCTTTCCAACCAGCTCATTTGCAAACAAATCTAGCTCCTCTTTATTGCCTGCCTTGGGTTTGGCAATAAAGTCGACGGCACCTGCATTAAGGGCTTTAAAAACCACATTGCTGACGGAGCTGACCACCACTACAGGTATGGGATATTGGGGCATCAGCTGTCTTATGAATTCAATGCCGTTCATCTTCGGCATCTCAATGTCACAGGTCAAGACATCGGGTTTGTACATCTTTATCTTTTCTACTGCATCATAAGGATCAGCAGCAGTTGCTACCACTTCCAGGTTTGAATATGAAGCCAGCTTTGCAGATAGCATTTCTCTGAAAAACAAAGAATCATCAGCTATCATCACTTTAATTGCACTACCCACAGAATACTACTCCTTTATATATGGTATTCAGTTAATTATACCAAAAGAACAACAGTTTGGAAATGAAGCAAATTTTAACAATTCTGTACTGTATCCCATATCATATAATGACATATCAAATTGCTGAGGCAAAACAATGACGAAAGAATTGCACGAAGCTTTATGCCAGGAATTCAATGAGCATATTGGTAGAACAGTGACGGTCTATACTACATCAGGAGGATGTTCAGGAGTTGGTTATACCGGTCTTCTTACCCATGTCAACTGCTGCTTTATTCGACTGGTAAAATACCTGGAACCTGTTGTATGCCCGTATTTTGATTTCAGAAAAAAGAAATGCCATGCCTGCAAAAGATATAAATTAAGGGGAGTCACCACTATTATACCCATGGATAAAATAGCGGCCTTTGTGCACAGTACAAAAAGTTAACATAAAGCATGCACTCTCCATATAATATACTGAATCCTGAAATACAGGATGAAAATGTAGAAGGAGGTGCAACATGTATTTTGCAGACAATTTGAAGGATGACCTGCTGGATCATATTGGTGAGACAATAACCATATTCACAAAGAGCGGCGGAGAATCTGGCAGAGGATTTACAGGTGTGCTCCTGTCTGTAAACGGCTGCCTCGTGAGGTTGACTACTCGCATAGGCCCAGCTCCCGGCTGTGCATTGGGCAATGCCTGCGACTATTGCTTCAACTCAAGAAGATCCCGCGGTGATTACAGAGGCTTCCAAAGAGACATTGGTTCAGTTATTGACATCCCAATTGACAGTATAGCTGCAGTAGTATTTAATGCCGTATAACCAGGCGTTGACATAAATAAGGAGGCTGCTTGACGCAGCCTCTTTTTCTATTCAAATCATAATTTTAACGAACACCTGCACTATTTTTGCTATTACTCGTCATCAGGAAAGAAATGCTTCTTCAAGGCATCAAAGGTTTCATCACTAATTACATGCTCAATTCTGCAGGCGTCTTCTTTTGCAATTTCCTTATCAACGCCAAGACTTGCGAAGAATTCACTAAGCATAATATGCCTTTCATAAGTCTTCTTCGCTATATCCAAGCCCTCCTCTGTAAGAGTCAAATATCCATTCTCGTCCACATCCACATATCCTCCGTCTTTCAAAAGACCAATGGCACGGCTTACACTGGGTTTTGAATAACCCATATGCCTGCTCACATCAATCGCCCTTACAGCTGGATTCTTCAAAGATAAAACGTATATAGTTTCCAAATACATTTCGCCGGATTCATACAGTGCCAAAATACAACCACCTTTCACGAATCTAACATAAATATAGTACCACAATTTCCATGCTTACTCAAAAAAAATATTTTCTACCCTATTGACAATTAAATATCCTTGATGTAAACTGTAATCAGTTAGCCAATGCTAACTGCTGTTTGGCAAACAAGGGGGAATAAGAATGCCAACTGTTTTGACAATCGTACTTAATGCAGCACTGTTTGGTGGGCTCATAAGTATATTTGCATATAGAATAAGAAAGAATATGAAGAAAAAGAAAGACATTACAGAAAGCAGCTGCGCGCACGGCTGCAGTTCATGCCCAATGAGCACAAAATGTAATGACATGCTTATAGAT
>JAAYLF010000073.1 GCA_012522035.1 Clostridiaceae bacterium | reverse complement strand
GCATAAGGCATAGAGTCAGTGTTTTTCGGAATTACTCTGACCTCTTCATCACTGCCATCCACGGTCACCTTGCTAATATCAAGACCTTCCCAACCCAATGGTTTTCTAATCCTTATTACATATCCTCTTTCCTGCAGTGAGCCTTCAAAATCACCTTCAGCCTTTGAGATATTAATATCCATACTCTTTGAACTTTCGTCCACTTTCAGTGAAAAGTATGTTTTTCTGTATTCGCCCCGTTTGTATGCATTTGTAATTGTGTCATCCTCATAAAGTTCCTGTGTTACAGCTCCGTTGGTATCCGGATAGATGTCGAGGGTAATAGGATCGTGAGGCTTTTCACTGGTATACTGCATTTCAGGTGCCAGAGGAATTATTGTCCCCAGTTTGATATACATTGGTGTTTCCCTTAATGAGACAATCTTTGTTAATGTTTTGTCTCCTTCATGTACTTCACCTGTCCATGCATCAATCCATTTTCCTGGAGGCAGCCACAGTTCTCTTTGTGTGCCTATCTCTTCAACAGGCAGGGCATAGACTGTTATCCTTGCATTTCCTTCAATTTCTAGATACTCGACCTTGATATCATAAGTTTTGCCTTTTTCAAGTACGAAATCCGCCACATTCAGTACTGCGTTCTGTGGTTCCCACTTGTCGAGAGTGAGTTCATCGTTTATCCAGATGCGAACACCGTCATCTGACATAACAGCCAGATTGACATCGTAATTACCTTTAACGGTAATTTTTCCTGTCCATCTTGCTGTAAAGCTGTTGTTTCGTACATCCTTGTGAGGACTGTTTGTCCCCCAGTTGAAATCTATTTGAGAATCTATTCTTGTCAGAACAGGATTGTCCTTCAAGCTGTTGTTATTAAAGTATTCAGCCTTCAGGCCTGGTTTTCCATCACTGGTTTCAAGCCAATCCTTTGGAATAGGCTGGTCACCTATGTTTTCATATATTGGAGCTATAAGTATGCTGTCTCCCAGCAGATACTGGTTGTTCCGCTTTGCCTCCTCATATTGAGGATATACCAAGTCAAGTCTTCTGAATATGGGTTCTCCAGTATCGTAGTTGTGTTTGCTAAGGGTATACATGAGAGGAATCAGTCTGTAGCGCATGTTTAGATAGTCTCTTACAATGTTCTCAGCTTCCTTGCCGAACATCCAAGGTTCTCTTGTCTGATTAGCAGAGTGGACCCTGTAAATGGGAGACAGTGCTCCAAACTGCATCCATCTCACAAATAATTCTGTGGAAATTTCATCAAAGTGACCTCCCAGGTCCTCAGCAAGATAGGGGAAAGGGGCATGCACGCCAACATACACCATGTTTTCGATTGCCTCTTTTAACATGTTGCTGAATGTGTCTCCCGTCCACTGAATGGGATAACGGTGTGCTGCAATATTGGGTGCCCTGTTTAGCTTGCCATTGTCAATGCCATCAAAGTTTGCAAGAATCAAGGGTCTTAAGTTGCCTTTGTAATAGGAAGTAATGTTTCTGTATATCTCCATGCCCCATACTTCCTTGTTTATGCCGGGCAGCGGTTCAATTGAGGTGTGCCAGTTGCGGTCATACCACCATATATCAAGACCTTTCTCTAGCAACAGGCCAAGGCCGTTGGTTCTGAACTCCAGCTCCTGTTTTGTCAATGGTGCTCCCACACTTCCTGGGTGGTCATTGAACATGACTTTTACATTCTTTTCATGAGCATTGTTAAAGAAGCTTTCAACATCAGGGAAAAGTTCTGTGTTAATTATATATCCATCGGAACCACCGACTCTCCAGTCAGTATCTATAACCAGCACATCTAAAGGTATGCTGCGTTTTCTGAAGGCCTCAATTCTATCAAGAGCAGTCTTGTCAGAGTAGGGGTAATACTTGCTTTCCCAGTTACCCAATGCATACATTGGTATCATGTCCGTTCTTCCTGTAAGGTTGATGAAGTCTAAACGCAGTGTTCTGTATTCGCCTTTTGGAAGAAAGACGTAAACATCATCGGCATCGTTGTTCAAATCCCAACCATTGTTTTCAATTTCTTTTTCTTGAGGAATGAATCCATGCTCAGAGGGAACAACCCTCGGTTTGTCGATGATAGACCAGACTTCTGTGTTTTCAGAAGGTCCGGGAAGCCATTTGCTGTTTGATTCATTGCTGTATTCCCACAACAATGTGTCATCTTTTTTATATATTGAAACATTATATATGCTTTTGGCATCCTTGCGAACCTTTATGACAAACTCATCAAAAGATAGATGCACGTGGTTGCCTTTGGTTTCCTTTTTGTAGGAAGCCCCTATCCAGTCTCTTTGCTCAATATGAAAAGTGTTTCTGTCCTCAAAGCCCTTGGGTCCTTTTTGTTCTATTCTTACAACAGTTGGACTTAAGATTTGTATTCTTACATCACCAATTGTTTCAGAGCAAAGGGTTCTTAAGTTGTTTGTATCATCAATGGAAACATTTTTGAACTTTGCCTGTGCCTTTTTTTTGCTATCCTTGGACGAAACAACCATTCCAAGATACAAGTTGTCACTAAGCTTGGGGATGCTCGTTTCATCTACAAGCTCCCAGGCCTTTCCGTCTTTGGATTTGTACTGTCTTACAATATTCCCTGTTTTGACAAGTCTCAGGTAAACATCTTCGTTATCTGAGCTGATGAAGGATACCAGTCTGTCTGTATCTCTTTCCCTCAGTTCAAGACCTGCAGCAGCGTTATTACTTGCATCAAACACTCTTGCGGTTATTGTTTTGTCTCCCGCAACTTCCTTATGAACAAAGTTTTTGTCCGTTGTGGAAACAACAAAGGTGGAATTTGAAAACCTGACGTTTCCTTCGTGATTCCAGTTGTCTAGTTCTTTGTTGTTAGAAATAATGTTTATGGCTAAAACCAAAGAAAAAATCAGTATTATGAAAACATGGTATCTTTTCATTTCAATCTCCTTGTTGGTTTGATACGTATATTATACATTACAACCAAAAGAAAAACCACACAAATGTGTGGCTATGCAGACGTAAGTTAGCGTAAAGATTCTCTAGGTTTGTGACAAAAAAAGTAAAGCCCCTCAATATGTTATAATATATTTGTGAAAATAAAACAAGGAGTGAGCTTTACTATGTATAGTATAACACAAGAAGCAGAAAAATTACTAGAGGAAATTTTTAAAACTAATATTACCGAGGGATTAACGAGCTCTATTTATCATTTATATGCTTCATTCGATGAGTTTGTACGAACATTTTTGTCATCTAAATTGAATGAGTTGGATCAAGATATATTTAATAATCCTGATTGTCGAGAAGGCTGGAAAGTCGTCCATAAGGATGTCCCACGAACTATTCAG
>JAAYLF010000072.1 GCA_012522035.1 Clostridiaceae bacterium | reverse complement strand
GTTTCAATAAATATAACATCTGCTCAAAGTTATCTTTAAATATTTCTTGCAATATGTTCATGTTGTTATTATAAGACAAACAGTAAAAAAAAGGAACACCCTAGTTCCCCTCAAGATTGAGGGGCTATGGGAGCTGATGTGTCGGAGACACTTTTTTATGAAAAAGAGTTCAAATTATTGTCCAAGGTGTGATATAATTAGACAGAGAATAAACGCAGGAGGTTTTTTGGGTGAAAAACATAGGGAAATGTTTTGTTGTATTGTCACTTGTTCTACTTGTTCTCTTTGTTGGCTGCACCAAGGAAGGTGGCGGCGACAAAGAACCAATACCAACAGAGGAGGTTCAACCAACAGCCATGCCTAGGGAAAACAGACCGTATTACAATGAAATTCAAATGAACAGAAAGAAAAGAATCAGTTTGTATGACCCCAAAGATACGGATTACCGCTTGGCTATGCAAACTTTGCCAGGTTCCGAGCTGGCTCTCCAGTTTTATGCGGTTACCGACTTCAGGGGTCTGAGGTTTTCATGTCCCAGCTATTCAAACAACAAAGGAACCATAAGGTTTACCATTTATGAGTGGGACATCTCATACCAGAGGACGATAAAGGGGAAAGCCTTGGCATCAAAGGAATACAAAGATTTCCGCGACAATTCCTGGCTTGACTTCTTTTTTGATCCGCTTCCGGAAGGTGAATATCTGGTTCTGATTGAAGGTGTTGAAGAGGATGTGGGAGTATGGGCTTATTTAACTCCTTTCTTTGGTACAAGACTGTATCAAAGAGGTATTGAAATCAAAGGTTCCATTGAGGCGGAACTGGACTACATACATTCAACGGATGTGACCACTGCAGTGCTTTCGCCTAATATCTGGTGGCTGGAAGGCTCCAGTGAGGTACCTGAAGAGTTTGTGCCGGATAAGGACCATCCAATCAACAAGTTAAATGTCCGTCCGGATTTGTGGACTGCTACCGATGGTCTTGGAAGAACTCTGCCTACATACAAGGATGTTGGAGACAAGAAAGACAAATATGTCGGAATGTTCTATTGGACATGGCACAAGGCAACTCCAACCACGTTGGTTCCAAGAGACTTGACGAAGATTATGAAGCAGTATCCTGAAGCAAAGAATGATTACAAACACAAAGTCTGGTACGAAGTTGATAACCCCATATACTACTGGGAGGAACCTATTTACGGATACTATCTGGCAACGGACAAATATGTATTAAGAAAGCATGCGGAACTTCTTGCGGATGCAGGAGTGGACGTGGTATTCTTTGATACTACAAACGGTACGTATTTGTGGATTGAACAGTATGAGGCACTTTGCGAGGCCTGGATAGAAGCCATGGAAGACGGAGTGCGAGCGCCAAAGATTTCCTTCCTTATGAATTTCCATGGTGGGGATGCAAACAGAAGAAATACCGTTACCCAGCTTGAAGTTTTGTATCAGCTTATGTTCAGACCAGGTAAATATAGGGAGCTCTGGTTCTACTGGGAAGGAAAGCCTCTTTTAATGGCGAGATACGAAGACCTGGATCCAGAGAACAGGCTGCATAAGGAAATCCTTGACTACTTTACCTTCAGACCGGGGGATCCTTCCTACTATACTAAAGAACCTGCGGCACAAGACGTATGGGGCTGGCTCAGTGTATATCCCCAGACCAAGTTTGGTGTTGACAAGGACGGCAACATTGAGCAAATTTGCGTGGGTGTGTCGCAAAACGCCAACGACAACGGTCTTACTGCCATGAATGGTGTTGGTGTATATGGCAGAGCTTATGCAAAGGGTGATTACTCATATACATACACTTACATGGGCAAGGAAATTGTCGTTGACAAGAATATTCCCAACGCCAAGTTGTATGGCCTCAACTTCCAGCAGCAGTGGGACTATGCCCATGAAAATGATCCGAAGTTTGTATGGGTTACAGGCTGGAATGAGAGAACCGTGGGCAGGTATGAAGAGTGGGGAGGCGTTACCAATGCATTCCCGGATCAGTTCAATGACGAGTTCTCAAGGGATATAGAGCCTACTACAGGCGATCTTAAAGACCACTACTATTACCAACTGGTAGCAAACGTTAGAAAGTTCAAGGGTATGGAAAAACCCGGCAAGGTTAATGCAAGAAAGACCATAGTGCTGGGCAAGGGAATCAAGCAGTGGGATGATGTTTTGCCTGAATACAACCACTACAAGGAGAGCACCAAGGAAAGAAATATAAATGGTGTGAATTATGACATAGTTTACGAAAACTACACCATGAGGAACGATATAATTCAGGCAAAGGTTGCTTATGATGACGACAATGTGTACTTCATGGTAAAGACTGTTGACAAACTTACTCCCCATACAGATCCGGCCTGGATGAGGCTTTTCATAGATACAGAGGAAAGCGAGCAGAGTTGGGAGTCGTTTGAGTATGTGGTCAACAGGCTAAATCCAACCGACAAGGTGGCATATCTGGAAAGAAGCACCGGCGGTTGGAACTGGGAGCTTGTAGGTGAAGTGGAATATGAGGTGGTGGACAATGTTCTACAGCTCAAGATTCCAAGAAAGATGATCGGACAGGATGGAAAGGACAGCCCTGAATTCAACTTCAAGTGGTCTGACAACATGCAGGCAGATGGAGACATTATGGATTTCTATTTGAACGGAGATGTGGCTCCCGGTGGAAGATTCAAGTTCATGTTCTCTGAAAAACTGTTTGAGGACGCAAGCAAAAGGCCTTCCGGCATGGCAGCAGTCATTGGCATAATCGCTTCACTGGCTGTAGCTGCAATTGCTGCAATAGCAGGTGTGTTTGTTGTCAGCAGGAAAAGGAACAAGAAAGCATAAGACGTGTAAATAATTGAATAAGAGGAACATACTTTATTCAGACGGAATATCATGTAACAAAGGTAGTGTGTGGAGGGTTACCATGTTATCAAAAGAGATGTTCCGTCTGATGGATTTTTACAATCTTGTTGAGGAAATAATCAAGCTGAAGGAAAAGTACGGCATAGACAGGAGAAAGATGGTCAGGATTGAGAATATAACTATCAGGGATGAGCTTTTGCGTTATGATATCTACATAAATGACAATGCTTGGGTTTCTCTTGACAAGGGGGTTCTTGCTTCCCTTAGGTTGTGTGCTGCAATACCTTTCAAAGGCAGTGTCAAGGGGCCGTTCAGATTTCTGACAACGAACATATCTGCCCAATCGGAAGAGTTTGTGAGCGGGGTATACAACAAGATAAAAGATGGGCTATCCAAACTGGAAGAAGAGTACAAGGAAATTTCAAAAAAGTCATGGAAATTATGAGGTAATACAGGGGAAGTTAAAAGCTTCCCCTGTTTATATTTTAGATGTACAAGCTCTTTAATCATTGCTGTCTTATGTTTGAATTATAATTAAATTTTATATTGCTTTATACTTTTTTAAGTGTATAATTGCATACGTATATTTTATGGAGGAACATATTACAGCAAACAACAAACTATGGAATAGAAACTTTACAATCATCACTATTGGAACTATTGTTTCAATGCTTGGAAACTCAGTCTCCGGCTTTGCCATATCCATACTGGTTCTGGATTACAGCGCATCAACCTTTCTTTATGCCCTGTTTATGGTAGTTTACAGCCTGCCGAGAATATTGCTGCCCATTGCTGCAGGACCATATCTTGACCGCTACTCCAGGAAAAACATGATCTGGGGGCTTGATTATCTTTCATCCGGACTATACCTGCTTATTTTCTTCATTCTGAAGTTCGGCAGTTTCAACTATATGCTGTTTCTCATACTGTCCATTGTAATAGGGTCGATAGACAGCATATACCAGGTGGCTTATGACAGTCTTTATCCCACTTTAATATCCGAGGGAAACTACAGAAAAGCATATTCCATTTCCAGCATGATTTACCCTCTTGCCGCCATCATGGTTCCCGTTGCTGCTTTTTTCAACAGAGTGTACGGACTTGAGCCTTTGTTCCTGTTCAACGCCATCACCTTCTTCATAGCTGCAACATTTGAAACCAGAATTGATATAGATGAGACACATATTAAGGAGGCGTCTGTTTTACCCAAGGGTATAAAGGGCTTTAATCAGACCTTCAAGGAAGGCATATCATATATTGTTTCTGAGAAGGGTCTTCTTTTCATAACTATATATTTCTTCATTAACTCCATTGCCTTTGCAGGAAGCGGGACCCTTATCCTTCCTTTCTTTAAAAGCCGCGCGGATCTGGGGGAAATACTCTATACCTTTGTTATGGGAGCCGGTGTAATAGGCCGACTGTCAGGAGGTCTTATCCACTATATCTTTAAATACCCTGCGCATCGCAAATTTGCAATAGCGTTCTGCGTATACATAACAATTTCACTGATAGAAGGCTCATATTTGTTTCTGCCCTTTGTGTTCATGATGCTGCTTTCATTTATTAACGGTGCCATTTCAGTTACTTCATATAACATAAGGATATCTGCAACCCAGAGCTATGTGCCAAACTCCCATCGTGCCCGATTCAACAGCAGCTTCCAGATGCTGTGCACCTTTGGCACAATAATCGGACAGCTGGCAGCAGGTGCAGCAGCGGACATACTCCCCTTCAGGACAGTAATCATAATCGCTTCAGCAATCAATCTTGTTGGTGTCTTTACGGTGGTTTTATCCGGTAAAAAACATATTGCACCAATATACAACAGGGAGGTTTAACCTCTTATATGATAATAACAAAAAGCGTCATGCACAAGTCATGACGCTTGATTTTGCTTAAAAATGTGCTTTCAGGGTATACAACTCAAAGAAATCTTCATCCCAGTAACTTTCCTTTTCGGGAAAATACAAGTTCTGTACTTTATCATCTATCTTTATCGTGTTTTTCCCATCGTATAGATAAAGGGTGTCACTGTTTTCCTTGAACAGAATCCTTTTCTCGTCAAAGAACTTGTACTGGGTTATATTGTCCCCAATCAATATGGATTCCTTGCCGTTGTAGAGATACAGCTCGTAAGGGGAGAACAACATGGAGTAATCCTTGTCTTTTCTATACAGTATGTTCCCGTTTTTGTCCGAGTAGATAGCCGTTTTATTAATATCGGACGCAATGAGTTTTTTGTCCAGGTACAAGTCGCAAGTTTTTTCTGTTACATCTCTCTGATAGATAAACTTGTCGGTGACGTAAAGGTGTGAAAACCATGCCATGTCTTTGGCATACAGGGTGCTCTTTTCTTTCTTTATGTCGTAAATCATCAGGTCACTGTTGTTTTGGAGATAAAATATCTTTGTGCAGGTTTTATTGAACATTATCTGCTTTGCGTTATCAAGGTCTTTTACTCTTTTTATATTCCTGCCCTCCGCAATGTAGTGGTTATTGTTCTCGTCACAAAAAACCATTATGGGTTTGTTTTCTCCATAGCATGTGTAGCTGATAAAATTATCAAGCACATGAACTTTTTTATCATAATAGCAGTACTTGCCATCAGTATTCAAAAAATATATGCCGGAATCGTATACGGCAATAATATCAAGCACCTTCTCTGCCAGCATTTCAGTCTTTCCGGATTTGAAACGGTAAAGATTTTTATCCTTAACGTAATATATCTCCTTAAGGTCCTTGTGCTGTTTTATGGAGATTCTTTCTTTCTTCAAAAGCCTTTTTGCCGTTTATGTACAGATACATCTTATTGTTCGATGTGGCATAGAGGACACTTTTGCCGTCTCTGCTGGTGGCTACAAAATCCACTTCGTCTGCCACATGGGAGGACTTGCCTTTGGTCCATTTGAAGAGTTGATTCACATCCAAATCCCGTTTTATATAATACACCACGTCACCGTTTTCGCTTATGACAAAATTTATTACACTGGAGTCAATGGTCTGTATGTCTTTTTCAGCAGTCAGGTCAATGTATTTAAGGCTGCCTTCCCATGTTTTGTAAAACAGCCTCTTGTTATCCCTGCTTATTTTCGATAATACAATTTCCTCCTCAAATGTCCATTTGTGCTCAAGATTGTATACATATGTGGTGCCGCCTCTTTTGTAAACAACCACATCCGGCCCTTTTTTTTTTGTCGATTGCAGAATACTGTTGAGGAAAGCAGCAGCCAGTGCAATTGCAATGGCAAGGCATGCGACAATTGCCCATTTGATGTAAAGACTTTTTTTCTGCTTTTTTCCTTGTTCATACATGTCAAAAGCACTGTACTCTTTTCTGCATCCAGGACATATGCTTACATTTGTGTCCAAAACACTTCCGCACTGATTGCATTTCATTCTATCACCCCATATTTTTCTTTACCACCAGTGATTATAGCTTTTCTGGCAAGATATGTATATATCGTTTCTTGTCTGCTATTAAATAAAAATTATCCAACATGAAATTTCTGCTAAAGTATTTAGTTCAGTGTTCGATAATAGAGTAATAAGCTTGTTTATGCAAGCTTTAGTAATACTTGGAGGAAAACAGGTGGTAATTAACAAATTTGATTCGTATGATATTGACATACTTACTGAAATAGGAAACATTGGCGCAGGAAACGCAGCCACCGCCTTATCCGAGATACTCCAGGGACGGGTGGATATGAGTGTTCCCAAGGTGGGTATTATGAAATTCAAGGAGCTGATTAACGAGCTTAATGGCCCTGAGAATATTATTGTGGCCATTTTGGTTGGAGTCAGCGGTGATTTGGATGGATTTATTCTTTTTGCCTTGGAAACGGAATGCGCCCTGACATTGTTAAGACTGGTGGGCATGGATTATGACAAGGATATTTTTGCCTTGTCAGAGCTTGAAATGTCCACTTTGACAGAGATAACCAACATTCTTACAGGCACATACCTTACCGCCGTATGTGACATGACCGGCCTTGCCATCAATGCAACAGTCCCATCCTTTGCAATTGACATGGCAGGAGCAATACTGAATGTCCCCATAAGCTTCTATGGACAGGTGGGCGATTCCGTTCTTTTAATCGAAACCGAGTTTAAAAGCGGAGACGACCTTGTCATAGGAAGATTCATGCTGATTCCCGATGTCAGCTCATACAAAACACTGCTCAAGTCATTAAGGAACGGAGAAAAATGACTATTGTAAGTGGCGGTATAATCATTGTCGGAATTGGTGAGTTGTTTGCAACAACTTCTCCTACCAAACTGCAGGCTCTGGGACTTGGCTCTTGTGTTGGTGTCGCTTTGTACGACCCAATTGCAAAAGTGGGTGGTCTTGCTCATGTGATGATGCCTGAAAGCAACGGCAGCTCAAACGAGCTTAGAGGAAAATATGCGGACACAGCTGTGGCAAATCTATTGAGCGACATGCAAAAACTTGCTGCAAGGAAGGAGAATGTTGTGGCAAAACTGGTGGGAGGAGCATCCATGTTCTCTTTGTCACATGATGTGTTCAGAATCGGGGAGAAGAATGTGATTGCCGTTAAAAAGTCTTTGAATGATTTGGGGATTAGGGTTATGGCGGAAGATGTGGGTGGTAGTGTTGGTAGAACAATGATTTTGCATACGGATACTGGAGAAGTGGAAGTCCGTTTTGTGAACAGGGAATCCAGGAAAATTTGATTAAATTTTTTTCTTAACTTATCGATTACATATATGTAACCGAAATTCAAGGTTTATCGGAGGTATGGAATGAAAACTGTTTTGATAGTGGATGATGCTGCATTTATGAGACTATCTATTAGAAAAATGCTTGAGAAAAATGGTTATGAAGTTGTAGGAGAAGCAGAAAACGGCTTGGTAGCTGTAGAAAAGTATATGGAATTAAAACCTGATATTGTAACAATGGATATTACCATGAAAGACATGAACGGTCTTGAGGCGTTAAAGGCAATAATGGAAAGAGATAAAAATGCAAATATCATAATGGTATCAGCAATGGGACAGGAGGCCATGGTCAAAGATGCGGTTCTATCAGGAGCCAAAGGATTCATTGTAAAGCCATTCAAGGAAGAGACCCTTATCAAGGCCCTGGAGAAATTCTAAAGTGTGGTGAAACATATTGAGCAATACGGATTCCATGTTGGATTTGTTTCTTTACGAAACAAATGAACTTATTGACGGACTGGAAGAAATTCTTTTAAAAACAGAAAATACTGGATTTTCAGAGGAAGACATAAACGAAGTGTTCCGCAGCATGCATACAATAAAAGGCTCATCAGGCATGATGGGTCTTGATTCAATATCCAATCTTACGCATGCTGCAGAAGACTTCTTTGCATTTATCAGGGAAAATCCGAATGTGGAAATTGACGGAGGAGAAGTGACCGACCTTATCCTCCGTGTTGTTGATTTTATAAAACACGAACTGAATGCAATGCGCAGCGAAGATTATAAGCAAGGGGATGCCCGCGACCTTGTTGAGGAAATAAAGGAATACACAAAGAGCGTGAAGGAAGGAAAAACACAGAAGTCCTTCAAGGTTCATGTATTTTTTGACGAGGGCGCACAGATGGAAAACATACGCGCCTTTGGCGTGTTGAACACCATTGAAAACATGGGTGAAGTCGCAAGTACGGAGCCTGCGGATCTGGATGATGAAAAAAGTGCGGAAGAGATACAGGCAAACGGATTTGTCTTTACAATCAAAACCAATGCGGATGAAAACAGGATAAGGAGCATATTGCAGGATACCATGTTCCTGAAGTCGCTCCAGGTAACCGAGATCGAAAAAACATCAAGAAAAAGCAAAATAAACCTGGACACAACCATAATCAGTGACAGTGCGAGAAACTTTGTCAGTGTGGAAGTTGGCAAGCTGGATACCCTGCTGGACATAGTGGGGGAGCTGGTCATTGCTGAATCCATGCTGAGAAGGGATGACTTGGACGATGAGTATGAAAAAGCGTACGGCAATCTGCAGAGAATGACGGACGAGCTTCAGAATATTGTCATGAGTATCAGGATGGTGCCTGTGTCGGGTGTATTCCACAAGATGCAGAGAGTAGTCAGGGATCTTGCAAGAAAGACCGGAAAGGATATAAATCTGGTTATAAAGGGGGAACAGACGGAGGTAGATAAGAAGATTATCGACAATCTGTCCGAACCTTTGATACATATATTAAGAAATGCAGTCGACCATGGTATAGAGGATGCTGTTACAAGAAAAACGAAAGGGAAAGATCCTTCAGGAACCATACTGCTTGAAGCGTACAATGAAGGCGGAGAGGTTGTAATTGCGGTTTTTGACGATGGAAAAGGTCTGGACAGGGAAAAAATATTGGAAAAGGCCCTATCTTTGGGACTTGTTTCTACTCCTGACATTCCTGATAGTGAAGTCTTCAATTTAATTACCCATCCTGGTTTTTCCACCACGGAGAAGGTAACGGAATTATCGGGAAGAGGGGTTGGAATGGACGTAGTTTATCAGGAAATAAAGAAGGCGGGCGGCAAGCTTGCCATTGAAAGCCGCAAGGACCAGGGTACTGCCATCATTATGAGGTTCCCGCTGACTTTGGCCATCATTGATGGAGTAAGTGTCAGTGTGGGCGGCGAAACGTACATATTTCCCGCTTTGAATGTGCTGGAGATTTTTACAATGAAGGATGCCACCCTTATGGACTCAGGTGAAAAACAGATGCTCAGGCTTAGGGACGAGCTTTATCCTCTTGTTTTTCTGGGAGAGGTTTTTAACACGGAAGGATACGAAACAGATATCTATAAATCGCAGTTGTGTCTTGTCAGCAGCGACAGGGGTCAGATCTGCATTTGTGTTGACAGGGTTATGAACAAGAGCAAGATTGTTGTAAAACCGATACCTGATTATTTGTTGTCAGAATTTCCCCTTTTGAAAGGCTTCTCCGCATGCACGATAATGGGCGACGGTAATATCAGGTTGATACTGGATGTCAATGCATTTACGTAACAGGGGTCATTAAATGAGCAGATATTTCAAAGACGATGCAGGAGAGCTGGCAAAAAAGGAAGAGGAGATAATCAATACCAGCTATCTACTTTTTAAAGTGAGTGACAAAACCTTTGCCCTACCAATTATTAACGTCAATGTGATCATACAAAGACCGGATCTGGTCTCAATCCCCGACATGCCCCCCTACATATCGGGGCTGACAAACTACTTAAGCAAAATATATCCTGTTATGGATACGAGAAAGAGATTTTACATGAATGAGGTTGAATACGGTGAAAGAACTCCTGTAATCCTCATTACATCGGACGAGAAACTGAACATGGGAATCATTGTTGACGATATAGTCGACATCAAGACGGTTGATGAAAACAAGATACTGGACGTGCCTGAGGAGAAAACAGGATTCTTCAACAGGTTCGTAAAAGGATTCTTCCACATTGGAAATGACGATCTCGCATACATCATAGATTGCGATGCTTTGTTTGTAACGGAAAAAGAATACATCATGGAAATAAATGAACTAGAGCCTGAATCAGTAAATGGAGGTAAATCAGATGTTGAAGAAGATAAGCAATAACATCAAGTCAGCTAAAAAAGTCAAACTTAATGTAAAGCTGAAAGGGAAAATCATTCTGATGGTTGTAATCCCTGCAATTATTACTTTTGTTACCATTGCCATAACAGTCAGCATAATGATTCCAAGACTTGTAAACAACATAAAGAAGGACAATGCATACCTGGAGCTTCAGCTGATTGAAAATTACCTCGAGACTTTGAAAACCGAGGCAACACATGGATGCGACTATTTTGCAAGCAATGTCAATTTTCAGGAAGCTGTGATGGAGAAGGACATCATTGACCTGGAAGTCATAACCGTTGATACGGCAGACAGAATCTGGTCAAGGGAATCCCAATACATACCAGACTTCATTACCATCACTGATGATGAAGGAGTAATTCTTGCGCTGTTTGCCAGAACAAAGAGCGGAGATGTATTGTTCCAGTCCGTAAAACCTGACACAGAAGTCATGGCAACCATGGAGATAAACCAGGCACTGCAGGGTTATACTACATCGGCCTATGGACACAACTCGATGGCGGACATGTACTTCAATACAGCAAAACCCATTTTTGTTTTCTCTGATGAGGAAGATTTTCTTGTAGGCACAGTTTCATTGGGATATCGTCTTGACAATGTCAAGTATGTGGATGACATAAAAGGCGACAAGGATATTGAGGTATCCTTCTTCCTGGAAAACAGGAGAGTCGTTACTACTCTCAAGGATGAGGAGAACATAAGAAGAACCGATACCTTGCTGGATGATGAGATTTACAACGCGCTGCTTAATGGAGAGAAAAACTACATAAATGATGTCAATTTGTTTGGAAAGAGGTCAATAGGTGTTTACCTTCCACTGTACAATGGAAACCAGCTGGCAGGAGTTCTGGGCGCTGCGGTTCCTGTTGCAGATCTTACCATAATGTACATAATCATTATTGCAGTTTCATTAGTGATCATTGTATTCATCCTGTTCTTGTTGAGGATTATCAATTCCAGGATGATCGCTCCGATAGTCAGCGTTGTGGATGCGGCCAATGCCCTCGCAATTGGTGATGTATCCTTTGATATTGCGGATGTAAAGACAAACGATGAAATAGGCCTGCTTATAGATGCCTTTAAGAAGATGTCAAATAATATAAAGAGGCAGTCTGCACTTATTGAACAGATTTCTACAGGAGATTTGAGTGTGGAGATAGTTCCAGCCTCAGAAAAGGACCTTCTGAGCCACTCCCTGAAGAGAATGGTAGACTCAAACAACCATGTGTTCAGCGAAATTATATCCACCTCCGAACAGGTGGCGGTGGCGGCAAAACAGATTGCCGACGGAAGCCAGGAATTGTCCCAGGGTACTACGGAGCAGGCAGCTGCCGTGGAGGAGCTTACCAGCTCGGTACAGGATATTGCAGAGAAGGCAAGGAAGAACGAAGAAAGCGTCAACAATGCAAACAAGCTTGTTAAAGTTATTGCAGAACACGCACAACAAGGTTCTGTATACATGAACGAAATGCTTGCAAGCGTGGAAGAAATAGAAGAGTCGTCTGCAAATATCTCAAAGGTTATTAGAGTTATTGACGATATTGCATTCCAGACCAATATACTTTCATTGAATGCTGCGGTTGAGGCGGCAAGAGCTGGAGAGAATGGAAGAGGATTTGCAGTGGTTGCGGACGAGGTAAGGAACCTTGCTGAAAAGAGTGCAAAGGCTGCAAAAGAAACCAGCGAGATGATAGAGGCATCCATAAACAAGGCAAAGCAGGGAAGGGAAATTGCCACCAAGACATCAGACACCTTCTCAGTTATTGCCCGCGGTGTAAACAAGATAGAAGGCCTCATCGCCATGATAGACGAAGCTTCCAAACAACAGACCATTGCAACCGAAGCTGTTACCAAGGGTGCGGATGCGGTTTCAAAGGTTGTACAGACGAATGCTGCTACAGCAGAAGAAAGTGCTGCAGCCAGCGAAGAGATGGCAAGCCAGGCAAGCGCACTTACAGAGCTTGTTAAGAACCAGTTCAAGCTGAAGGAAATATACAAGACTGATTACTGCGATCTGGTTGAGGAAGCAAATGACTTTGGAAAATATTAAGATGGAGAGAAATATGAATATCGATATTGATGGATATCTGATATTGGTAGTAGGAAAAAAAAGAGCGTTAATAAGGTTAAGGCATGTAAAGGAGATTATTGGAATGCGTGATTTTACACGCATTCCAGGTCTCCCTGATTACATGTTGGGAGTTACGAATGTGAGGGGACAGATTGTTCCTGTCTGCGATTTGGCAAAGAGACTTTCCTTTTCTTCCGATGGCAGCGGCAGGAGGAGCATAGTTATTGTTGAAACCCGTCACGGAGATCTGGGCCTTGTGGTGGATGAACTGGAAGGCATTAAAAGGGAGCTGGATCTTTCCAAGGTAAAGAAGGTGGAAAACAGGGAGAATGGTTTCTTCAAGGGATACTATCTTGAAGGGGAAGAAGCATTATGCATGCTGGATTTCATGGAGCAGGAAGATGAAAATATCTGACCAGGATTTTTTGAAGCTTGTACAGTACATGCTGGACAACTATGGCATAGACTTGAGCAAAAAGCGAACCCTGATAGAGAGCAGGCTGTCAATACCCGTAAAGAAGATGGGTTTTGATTCCTTCAGCACTTTTGTTGACTATGCCATAAATGACAGGTCAGGAAAGGCAGTAAACCTGCTCACAACGAAACTTACCACCAACTACACCTTTTTCATGAGAGAAAAAGAGCATTTTGATTTCTTGAAGGAAAGCGTGTTTCCGTATCTTGAGTCAAAACTTGAGGACAAGGACATAAGGATCTGGAGTGCGGGTTGTTCCTCCGGCGAGGAAGCATACACTATTGCCATGGCGATAGACGACTATTTTGGTCCTGAAAAATTGTTCTGGGATGCCAAGGTTCTTGCCACGGACATTTCCACTTCCATGCTGAATGCGGCAATAAAGGGAGTGTATGATGAAAGCAGGCTTGAAAAACTTCCTGAAGAGTGGAAGAGAAAGTATTTCAAGAAGCTGGATGAAGACACATACGGAATAAAGGAGAATATTAAAAACGAGGTCATTTTTAGAGTATTCAATCTTCTTGATGAATTTCCGTTCAAAAGAAAGTTTCACGTAATTTTCTGCAGGAATGTCATGATATACTTCAACAGGGAAGCAAGAATAAGTCTTGTTGGCAAGTTTTATGACTATCTTGAAAAAGGCGGTTATTTGTTTATTGGACACTCGGAATCACTGAACGGTATTTCAAATGATTTCAAATACGTGAAACCTGCGATATATAGAAAGGTATAGGATAAAAATTATATATTTTCATAAAAAAGGAACAATACCATTTATTAATAAAGGTTTTGTTCCTTTTTATTTGTAAACAAACAGACTTGGACTAAAAACATTTTGACATTGGTAAATATCTGTTGTATATTCTTTAAAAATCAAAAATTACAGGCTGCAGCCTCACTTTGCAGCTGAAAATAGTGTAAATTTATTTACACACACTGGCGGCCATACATATTTAAAACGCGAAGTTAATAAAAAATTAATTGTATTTTTATTGGAAAGCGGGAAAATTATAAAAAATGAGTTCTATATATTGTAAAAAAAGAAAAATACTGTAAGTGCTGCCAACTAGCTGTAAGCAAATTGCAGTTTGGAACAGTCCGCAGCAATTTGATTGACATGGTATATGTCAGTATAGTAGTATCTGTAATAGTGCTACTATTAAATTGACTAAATCGTTGAACAATATATGAAAAATATGTAGTAATTAAGGGGTAGGGGAAATGGCAAACAACATATTCAGTCACATCGACAGGTTAAAGCTTGGGCTTGATGCCGCATGGCTGAGAAACGAGGTTTTGGCTAACAACATAGCCAATGTCGACACGCCCAATTTCAAGAGATCCGATGTCAGGTTTTCCAAAATTCTCGAAGAATCAATAAGCATGAAAACAACAAGAGAAAAGCATATAAATCCCGCTTCCTCGCCTTCAACCAACTATTCAACTGAAGTGTACGAGGACAGTAATACCAATGTGCGCATGGATGGAAATAATGTGGACATTGAACGGGAGATGAATGAGCTTGCAAAAAATACCATTTGGTACAACTATTTAACCCATATGGTTACCAAGGAAATTAAACTTTTGGACCTGGCTATAAACGGAGGTAGATAAAATGGGATTTTTCAGATCAATGGACATTAGCGCATCGGCGCTTACTGCAGAACGTTTCAGATTGGATGTCATTGCTGATAACATAGCAAACATGAACACAACCAGGACAGCAGAAGGCGGTCCATACAGACGTAAAACCGTTTCTTTTGAGCAGATACAGAAACCGTTTTCAGAGTATCTGGACACTTCTTTTAGAGGAAATGGGGTAAGAGTTAGTGCTGTGCACGAAGACCCAAGTCCTTTCAAACTGGTTTATGATCCGAATCATCCGGATGCAAATGAGGATGGCTATGTGGAAATGCCAAATGTGGATATTGTCACTGAAATGATTGACATGATATCTGCTAGCAGGGCATATGAAGCGAATGTTACTGCGCTGAATGCGTATAAGAACATTGCGATGAGAGCACTTGAAATTGGCAAGTAGGAGGTTTGTTAAATGAACATTATCGGGCAAGTTGCGGGAATTCAGAATATTGGACAAGCAAATGGTATCAACACAAACAATTCCATAAAAACCAATTCGGATTTTATAAAAATTTTCGAAGATGCTCTAAAAATGGCGGCTGAAGCAGACAAGGTCGGCAAGGAGTCCGGAACGGCTTTACTTGACATGACCGTTGAGGATTTGCACTCCGTCATTATAGACGCTGAGAAGGCACAGCTTACCTTGGGTCTGGCAGTTCAGGTAAGAAACAGGGTTATTGATGCGTACAACGAAATCATGAGAATGCAGATTTAATTTTTTTCTCCAATTACTTAGTTATATTAAATATTAAAATAATGGATAGGAAACAGAGTAGGAAATGGCTGAGTTGATAAAGAATATTC
>JAAYLF010000071.1 GCA_012522035.1 Clostridiaceae bacterium | reverse complement strand
GTAATTATTAATACCAACATTGAGTTTTCAAGGTGGGTAAACATACTTTACGATGAGCAAATGACAGGTGCAATAATAGATCGAATTCTACATCATTGTCACTTGCTTTTATTCTCTGGTCAAAGCAACAGGATGCGTGAAGCAAGACTTGGCCATTGAAATCTTAGTAAAAAGGTTGCGGGGAAACCATAAAAATTCCCCACCCGGTGCCTGAGGAAAAATTTTTGCAAAACTGGGGAATTTACTATTGCAAAAAACAGCTGAAATGCATAAGACCTCTACAACCACTGTATACAATGCAATATACAGCTGTACACCGGTTAATACAAAACTAAAGAAAGACATATTAAACACGGCAGAATCCATGGGGTATTTTTTAAAGAATAAAATGCCCACATGTGATGTTGCTGTAATTTTGCCATCAATCCCTGTTTACTTCTGGTCAGAAGCGGAAAAAGGAATACTTAATGAAATAAGGAACAGTAATGTTTCAATCAAATTGTTTACCTACAGCAGCATGGAAGATGAGGAAGACTTTGTCCTTTGCATGGAAAGTGCCAAAAGATCCTGTGCGAAGGTATACATAATAACCCCTGTCAACACGGAAAAGTCAATAAGAACTTTAAAAGAAATTGATAAGGACATTATCTTTCTGAATGAGTATGTGAAAATAGACAAAGTAGGCTTTGTTGGTGCAGATGCCTTCAAGGACGGGCAATCACTCGCACAAGCCTGCTTCGACTTCATAAAACAGCATCCAAGAGTACTGATCATTAATGTCATCTCGACAAACAACAAGGCAGAAGAAAGAAAAAAGGGATTCTGCGACTCTTTGCCAGAAAACGCACAGGTAATTGGAGAAATAAAAATGCCTTTCAACAGAACCCTTGCAGCCAATATTGCAAGAGAAATTGAATGCAACTATCAAGGCAAATTTGATTGCATATTCATAGCACAAGGATGGTTCCAGCAGGTGTCAATGGCTCTAAAGAAACTTGACATGGTGGTTCCATGCATAGGATGCGAGAATCAAAAGGTAAGTCCGAAATACGCTGGGAATGGAAAACTCCATGCCGCCTTGGTGCAGCACATAAGACAGCAGGGAGAGCAAAGCATAAAGTATGCAATAAGACTTATCGAAGGACTTGATTATCCAGGCAGGAACATCACAGTAGAATCCGCTTTGATACATAGAAAAATCAAATAAGGGGTGTATGGAATATGCGAAGGAAAGCTACATTAAGCATTCTTGCAGCGATATTACTGATAGGATGCATAACAAGTCTAAAGGTTTCAGGAAACTATGACGACTGGGTGTTGGGTTCATGGACAGTTAAAAACATGGATGGCGAAAGTGTCGTCTGTGCACCTGACAGCAACTATCACAGCCATATAATCACCAAGGAAGTTTCCGACAAGAACCAGATAAGACTGACGGCCAAAGTTGCCAGCAGTACAGCCACAATAGACGGCAACTTCGGTGTCCTGTTCAAATGTACGGATGGAACTTTGTACTTTTTCGAGTACAATATAGTGTACGACATATTAAGAGTAAGAAGATGGGAACCGACTCCAGCGACCATCATCTTGCAAGCCCTGTTTCCTTCTCCGTTCCTATGGGACAATGGTTCGACTATGAGATTACTGTCAGCAATACGAATATTAAGTGGTACATAAACGGAGACTTGAAATACGATATTGTCTTGAATACAAACGAACTGTCACAAGGCAATTTCATGGTGCAGGGATACTTCTGCACACCATATGTCAAGAATATTGAATTAAGAAAGGTTGAGGACATGAAGAAGAATATTGATTTTAACTTCAACACACCTGAAAGCATTGACTTCTTTACCGTAAACAATGGAAGCATATCTTATGAAGACGGAGCACTGAAATACAGCTTTAATGAATCTTCTTCCCTTGTATCTGGACAGATTGATGTCAATTCCGGCCACAAGTACAGTGCCTTGTTGAGTCTCAGAAATACAATATTGATGAGGATAAAGAATGCAAGTACGGCAGGCAAGGTTAGAATAAGTTTCATAACTTCAGAAGACATGAATTACGATGAGGCAAAATCGAAAGTATTTGACTTGAAACCAGGTAATGATTATCTCCCCTACTATTTCAATCTATCCGACCTGCCTGGTGCAAAAGGTTACCTTAAGGGATTCAAAATAGAACCCATCGGAGGAACCGGTCATCTCCTGATAGACACAATCCAGTTTGAACGCGAAAAACCTCTTGTTGATTATGCCGGATCAATCACAAGCTGCATCGCCAGTGAAAAGGATATTGAAATAAAAGGAACACTGAAACCGGAATATGCAAACAAGAAAGTATATGTTTACGAAACAAACATCATAAACTACAACAACAGCTTAAGCGGACTTAAAGCCGTAGGAGAAGTGGTTGCACAAGGAACCAATTTTGCCATTAGGATTCCGTTCAAGAACGGAAACATGACCCGCTTGTCTTCACACTTTCTTGCAGTAGTGGAGAACAAACTGATAAGCGACAAGTTTAACATAGAAAACTACAGAGACTTCTGTGATAATCCCTATGAGTTTGAACTGCCAGGCAGAGTGGTTAGTGTAACCGATTTGCCGTTCAATGCAAAGGGAGACCATTTTACAGACGACACCGACGCAATACAGGCAGCCATAGACTTCATGCACAGCCAGGGAGGAGGTCGTGTAGTAATACCGGGTGATACAACAACACCGGAGGGCAGAAGGTATATTGTTACAGGTATAAGGCTGAAGAGTAATGTTGAATTACATATAGAAAAAGGTGCGACACTGTGGCAGTCACAGAACGAAGACGACTACAAGTATGAAGTGGCATATGGTCATGATGTGTCCATACC
>JAAYLF010000070.1 GCA_012522035.1 Clostridiaceae bacterium | reverse complement strand
GGAGAGGTGCCGGAGATTTCCTGCGGTGTGGATTTAACGGATGTCTGCACTATGGAGAACACATATACAAGAGACTGTCTTTATGCCCAATACGGCTTTGGAAGGAGATTCAAAGCCATGATTAGGTGGGATAAATACAAGTACATATACATGGCAAACGGCAGGAGGGAGTTTTTGTTCGATTTGGAGAAGGATCCTTTGGAGCTAAACCCCATAAAGGATAAAATGGTCTTTTCGGTAAAGAGAAGGGAATTGTGCAAATATTTTGAGAAATATGGAATGGAAGTGCCTGGTTATGAATACGACCCCCCAGTGGTCGGTTCGTTTTTGGACCAGACTCCCAGGTGGCATTTACGCTAGCAGTTCTTTGTAGCTTGTGATGTAGATGTCTGAAAGTTTCTTCAAGTCTTCCTGATAGTATAATGAATATGAATCAAATACCCCGCAGGTGAGCATGTTGGCTTTTTTGGCGCCTTGAATGTTTGAAGGAATGTCTTCAAAGACAATACAACTCTCGGGGTTTGTATTTAACTCCTTTGCACAGTAAAGAAACAAGTCAGGGTGATTTTTGCTTTTTCCCACGTCCTCAGGCTGGTAAATGGCGTCAAAAAAGTCCATAACATCATTGTTTTTTAGTGCTGGTACGGATAGGGATGCGGGAAGGTTTGTTGCAACACACAATCTTACTCCTTCGTCTTTAACATAGCGCAGGTAATCCTTGGCATAGGGCTTTAGCAAAACGTTGGTAGAGTACTCTTCCACGGCCATTTCAAACCATTCCTTCATAACATCCTCAACGTTTTCTTTCAGATTGAAATATTTGACTGTGTATTCTGCAACCTGTTTGAAACTGAGGTCTGAAATGTTTTTCGCATAATCTGAAGGAACTTCCAGATTCCTTTTTGAAAGAAACTTAATATCAATATCGGACCAGACTCCCAAAGAGTCCAAAAGTGTTCCATCAAGATCAAATATGGCAACTTTTATTATTCTGTCATTAATTTTGTACATGGTGCTCCTTTTTTTGTGGTATTATACCAAAAAGGCATTAATAGTCAAGCTTGTTAAAACAATGCCTTAGTGATATCATACCAAGATGAAATCTAGTACAAGGAGCATGAATATGACATTTGATTATGGAAAGAAAATTGAAGTAAGATATGATGTAGATGTATGTGTGATTGGTGGAGGACCTGCTGGTGTTGCCGTAGGTTTTACTGCTGCAAGTCAGGGCGCAAGAGTTTTGATGATTGACTCCAATGGCTTTTTTGGCGGAGTTGCAACAGCGGCTTTGGTACCTGCATTTATGAGATTTGCAAATGGAGATGTCTTTCTTTCAGGAGGAATAGGCAGAGAAATATATGATGCCTGTGAAATCGAAAAGTATGGTACAGGCATAAGGGTGGAGAAGCTGAAAAGAATATATGACAACATGGTCATCGAATCGGGATGTGATTTCCTTTTCCACACAAATCTGATTGATGTGGTTGTGGAGAATGGATTTGTAAAGTATGCGATCGTGTCTGCCAAAAGCGGGATATATGCAATAAAGGCAAAAGTCTTTGTGGATGCCACAGGAGATGGAGATTTGTGTGCCATGGCAGGAAACCCCTATGAGATGGGGGATGAAGACGGAAAATGCATGCCTGCAACCTTGTGCTCTATCTGGGTGGATATTGACTGGGATAATGTGCAAAAACCAGACAGTAGGGAACTGGCAAGAGCGTTTGCAGACGGAGTATTCACCCAGGAAGATTATCATTTGTCTGGAATGTGGAGAACTGGAGAACACTTGGGTGGTGGAAACATTGGCCACTGTTACAATGTTGTTGCAACGGATGAAAGGTCTCTTACACAGGCAATGGTTACAGGTAGAAAAATACTTCCCGAGTTTGAGAAATATTACAGGGAGTATCTGGGTGGAGGATATGCAAACACCAGTGTTGCAATATCGGGCTCGTATCTTGGCGTCAGGGAATCAAGGAGAATAGTTGGAGAATATGTTTTGAATGAAGAAGATTATGTCAAGCGGGCAAGTTTTGATGACGAAATTGGAAGATACTATTATCCAATCGATATTCATCCTGATCCGTCAAAGGATTCTTATGACAAGTTCTTGCAGGAGTTCCACGGACTTAGGTATCAGCCTGGAGAGAGCTACGGAATTCCGTACAGGTCGTTGGTTCCCGTAAAGCTTGCCAACGTTCTGGTGGGCGGCAGATGCATAAGTACCGACAAGAAGATGCAGTCTTCAATAAGGGTTATGCCCGGCTGCTACATTACAGGTCAGGCTTGCGGTATGGCTTCAGTGCTTGCTGCGAACAAAGATGGCGAAACCAGGAATGTAAATATTAGAGAGCTTCAGGACAAGTTGAGAAGCATTGGAGGATACTTGCCCAAATGAATCTGCCGGAAAGATTAGTTGATGCAATACGCAGGGAAATTGAAGGGTATCCTTTGTCGGAAATTGCCGAGACGGCAAGAAACGTTTCAAACAACTACAGAGGGATGAAAGGTTTTGTATCCGGAGAGGATGAGGCCAAAGCCTATGTTGCCTACAGGATGCCTGCAACTTTTGCATCCCTATACTATGTTTTTAACAAGATTGTGAGCAAGATGCCCCATTTCAAACCCGAAACACTATTGGACGTGGGGGCGGGCCCTGCCACGTCTGTATGGGCGTCTTCTCTTTTGTTTGATTCTTTGACTGACTTTAAGCTTTTTGAACATGAAGGAAGCATGATACAGGTAGGAAAAAGAATGCTTGAGTTTTTGGACGGAAAATACAATATAGAGTGGCATGGGGAAGACATTACCAGGGATGTGGATTTTGACAAGAGTGATATTGTTGTTTCATCATATATGCTGAATGAGATAGACAAGGATAAGAGGGAAAGTCTTATTAAAAGATTATGGGAGAGTACAAAAGGTGTGCTTGTCTTGGTTGAGCCTGGTTCAAGACTAGGTTTTGGGATTATTGATGAATTAAGAAGCCTGCTTGTTGAAAGCGGGGGCAAAATCATTGGACCGTGTACACATAATGATACCTGTCCCATGCCTGAGGAAGAATGGTGCCATTTTGCACAAAGAGTAAACCGTCCTGATTTTCTCAGGTATGCAAAAGGCGGAACGCTTCCTTATGAAGATGAGAAGTTTTCGTATATATGTGTGTCCAAAATAGAGTTTGAGAGTGAAAGGGAGGGAGTTATAGTTTTTCCTCCAAAGCTTAGAAAGGGCCATGTAATATTGGATGTTTGTAAAAAGAACGGTATTGAAAAAAGGACATATGCAAAGAAGGAGAAGGAAGTCTACAAGGCGGCGAAAAAACTGAACCTTGGTGATGAGATATGAAACACCGCTCATTGAGAGCGGTGTTCCTGAACATATAGGAGGAGTTATTTTTTGGAAGTCAATTTAATGGCATCCAGTCCCATATAACTGTCTACTGACGAGTCACCAACATTTGCAATTTTGGCTTTGATCTTGTATTTTCCTTTTTCTGTTATCTTGTGCTCCCAATAGGTCCAAGGTGTGCGGCCATAGTCGCCTACTGTGGTAACACTTGCAAAGAACAATGTAGCAATTTTATCATTGCCTTTATACAGGGATACTTCGCAGTTGTCGTCGTATGGGAAGTAGTCGTTTGTTAGAAAGAAAGACCAGCCACAAATCTTGTCGCCTGGTTCTGCGTAAAAGGACTGTTCCATCTCGTTGTAAGCTCCGGGACCGTTTGTTTTCATAAGTGCAAAGTAATTGCCTTCTATGGGCTCATATGTGTCAAAGGAGCTTACTGTTCTGGTCTCGGCGCCTGATGGTACATCCAATTTCCAACCGGCCAGGTTTCTTTCAAAGCTTCCATTTCTTATGTAACCTAATCCTAATTCGAACTCTCCCTTTATTTTCAATGCATGGTCGTTGCCATACATGAACTCAGGAGGATTGTCAAAACAAACTTTGGTGTCTTTAATGTAAACGGAGCAATGACAAACATCCAAATCATCCAGGAACTCAATAACTCTATCTACATGAATTGTGTAAAAGCCGGAAACCGATGCTGGGGGACAATCAACGTCAGTCAATGCATAACTGGCACTAATTATATAGTCTATGCATCCTACCACTCTTGCTTTTTTTACTCTAATAGAGTAGTTCTCTATTTTGTGGCTTTTACCGCATGGATCCGTATAAACCAGTTTTGCATCCAGCACGCTGCAGATACTCAGCTGGCAGTGCAGATTTGGTTTTACAGATATGTTGAGACTATCCCAGCATCCCGGGGGGACGGGGCAAAACTCTTTTGGTACGACCAACAGATTCTTGAAGTTTATAGTGTTGCTACAGTCTGTCAGTTCGCATACCTCACATTTTTCTTTGACTTTTTGTGTCTCAATATTATCATTGATATCATTTACGTTTATGTTTAAGCGTTCGTCAGTTGTCATAAAGACCTCCGATCGTGATTATATTACATTATATGAAGGGCAATATGGCGGCGGTTACAAAAATTTTCTATAAAATTATCAAAAAAATTTGCACTTGTTTGATTCTTCAGGTATATTATATATGTATAAAGGATTCCGCATGATGTAGTAATGAACGAAGCAAAAAAGCACCATTAACGCAGATGACTTTTGGCACTAATCATCACCTGAATGCGGAGTCCTTTATTCTTTTATTTTTTAACAGCATAAATCAGAAACAGATGCACATATTAACCTCTGTGATTATGATTGTGGAGGTTGACATGTCTTTCGAGAGATTTGCAAGATTCATCCTTTTTATTCTCTTGTTCTCAATTGTTTTAAACATCACTGCTTTTTCTGAAGGAAGCATTGAGGAGTCTTATGTTTTTCCAATTGTAGAAAATATAATTAAGACAAAAAACAAAGCTTTTATTGCACAGGATGAGGAAGCTGTAAAGGCTTTGTACGATATGACGAGAACTAGTGGAAAATGGGCATGCGAGCATGAAATAAAGAGAATCAGGTATTTAAAAAACTGGTCCGATAAACAGGGTGTTGTGTTTACGGATATCAATTCGAATCTTGTCATAAGGTGGACAAGGATGAAAGACAACGGGAACATGGTTGCAAACATGCTTGCGTCCACATCCTACTACTATGCGTATGAGGATAGACCGGAAGATATCACTCTAATGCGTATTGGTACTTACCATCTTGTTGAAATGACACAAAAGGATGGGAAATGGTCCATAGTCAGGGGAGTGGTATACAGATCCTTTTGCGGATTCCCTGGAGCTTGACAAACTTAAAATCGAGCAGAACACGAAATTCATATTATCGAATGAAGCAAGAGATTTCAGTAATTTAAATCCCAGAAGACTGGGAGTTATTGAATATGCAGACAGGTACTGTGGCGCTGCAGCCAGTGGCGAGCATGGATATTCCTATAACCCAAAGTACAAAAATTATAACTCCATTGGAGGAGACTGTGCAAATTTTGCTTCCCAGTGCATGCATGAAGGTGGTAAACTGAGAAAGAATTCGGTCTGGAACTACGACAAGGAAGGAAGCATGGCCTGGCTGAGCGCAAGAGGGCTTTACAGCTATATTGTTTCAAGCGGGAGAGGCTCGTTGATTGTAAGTGGAAATTACAACACAGTATTAAAGCTTTCATACAAGCTGCTTCCTGGAGATATAGTTGCCTATGAAAAAAACGGAAAAATAGCGCACATATCCGTCGTGACTGGGCAGGATTCGAGAGGTTATGCTCTTGTAAACTGCCATAATACGGACAGATATCGGGTGCCTTGGGATTTGGGATGGATTAACAAGAAAATAAAGTTTCATTTTATAAGGGTCCACTATTAAAAAGGCAAAACCCCCAGGTGTTCCAAGAGTATTTTAAGTCCAATAAGGATAAGGACAACTCCTCCAATTCTTTCCGAACAGGTTTTGAACTTTGAGCCCAAATAGGTGCCAATCTTAACACCAAGGAATGAAAGTACAAGAGTAATTACTCCTATAAAAAGAACAGCAACGATAATATTTACTTTAAGCCATGCAAATGAAATGCCAACTGCCAGAGCATCAAGGCTGGTGGCAACTGCAAGAGAAAACAGATTCTTTAATGCAAAAGCATTGCTTTCTACTTCGCAAGAGCTTGATTCCATGATCATTTTGACTCCTATGAATGCAAGCAGGAAAAATATTATCCAATGATCTATCGGTGTAATTATATCTTCAAATTGTTTTCCTATGTAAAAACCCAAAAGTGGCATCAATGCCTGGAATCCACCAAAAAAAATGGCTGTCGCAGCAGCCTGTTTGAATGTACTCTTTTTTGCTGAAAGCCCGTTGCATATGGCGACAGAAAAAGCGTCCATAGCCAGTGCAAAGGCTGTCAGTATGATTTCTCCAATACCCATCTTACAACTCCTCAAATATACAAGTGCGTATAACATTTTTATACGAACGGATAGATTATATACCTTTTTATTTTGATATGCAAATCAAACGCCATGACCGGATTCGTCAATATCCGTAATTACGACTTTTCCTTTCATCAATTTGTATGAAATTATTACAGGTGCGTTTGATGTTCCGGTGTGCTCGCTCGTTATTGAATAAACAAGATACACTTTTCCTTTGCCAAAGGCATGAAGAATAAGAGGGGTTGAAATATCGTGCTCCCAATACTCAGAGGAGGAGATGTATTCTTCCTTTAGACACTGCACAAAGGTCATGCTTGGCCGTATATCGGATTTACCTTCCGCAATTATCTTAAGCTCCTTTTTAAGTCCTTCGTAGTGAAAGTAAGAGGTTGTTTGGTAGGCAAAGTTTAACACTAGAATTATAAGCAGTATAATGCATGTAGCTTGTTTTGCCTTTTTTCCAATCCGATGTCTGTTGTTTTTATACCAAATAATTATAAGTAAAAAAAGGGACAAAATTGATATTGCGTAATATGGAATCAGCCATTTCTCAACCTTTGTATAGTAGAGATACGTCCACATTACATCTATTCTGACTGATGTAAATGAGGTGAAGAAATCATACAGGATAACAAAGGTGCTCATTAAAAAGACTGCAATAAGTGCAAGAGTGTACTTGATCCTTCTGATTTTTCTAAACCAGTCTATTTCCTTCTTTTCTATCTTTTCATTCTCAACAGGTTCTATCATGATTTCATAAACTTTGGAGCATCTTTCACATGAAGACAAATGATTTTTTACAGCTTCACTTGTAAAATAACTTGTCAAATTGTCTGTATAAAGGGGCAGCAAATCCTCAACTATTTCACACCTAAGATTGTCCTTCATCCTTTTCCATCCTTTCCTTTAGTTTCAGTTTTCCTCTGTAGAAGGTGACTCTGGCCCAGTTTTCCGTTTTTCCCAGCACTTCTCCAATCTCTTTGTAACTCATATTTCCAAATATTCTAAGCCTGATTACCTCCTGTGTTGCAGGGTCAAGGCTCTCAAGCTCCTCAAGCAGTATCTTTACTACATCTTTAAACTCTATTTCATTTTCAAAGCCTGCTGTAAAAAGACTGTTGTCATAAATATCAATGGATTCCATCTTATACTTCTTCCTTCTTTCCAATTCCTTGTACCACTGATACTTTGCTATCTGACACAGCCATACCGATATCTTGCACTCGCCTCTAAAGCGGTTTATGGAGGAGACTGCAATGGCAAAGGTCTCCTGAGTCAGTTCCTCTGAAAGGTGTTCATTTCTAGTCATGGAGTACAGATATTTATATACGGTCTGGGCATGTTTTGTAAAGATTTCTTCCATGTTTTTGTCATTCACAGTGTCACCTCCAATATGTATGTACTGATTCTAGGACTTTTGTTTCAGAATTACAATTAATTATTCTTTACTTATTACATTTGTGGTATAATTTGACTGAAAGGGGTTGGAATAATGTTCAGGCTGATTTACAACAAGAAGCTTTTGGTTGACAGTTCTGCAGAAGAATTTGCTAGGGTTAGAGCGAATCTAGACGAGAAGAACATACCTTGTTATATAAAGACTGTAAAAAGTTCCCCAACAATACTGCAATCCTCCTATGCCCAATCGTATCAGAGATATGCCATGTCTTATTCTCCGGCAAAGGACCATGTCTCTTACGTCTATTATATTTATGTCAAACGCAAGGATTATGACAAGGCTAGACTGGCTATGGAATAGCACTAAAAGTACTTGCAAAATAGACACTTTTCTGATATGATAATGTCTACGCGGGTATGGCGGAACTGGCAGACGCGCCGGATTTAGGTTCCGGTGGGCAACCGTGCAGGTTCAACTCCTGTTACCCGTACCAGATAAGAACGTTAGGATTAAACAAAGCCTGCGTTCTTTTTTTATGTCGGAAATGCTTGTAATTAGTACATTTTCGTCACTTTTATCCTTTCTCATTACTGCCGGTTCAGGATCAAAATTACACAATTTATTGTAAAGCAGCTCTTTTTTCTATACCCGCGCTAACGAAAGGGTTCACAAGACAAAAAAATAAGGTGGAGCACTAACTCTCCACCTCGATTTCAACTCCGTTTTTGAGTAGAGAGTAAAATTATGACTTTTTCAAGATCTATCTGAAATTTTAACACAACAAGTGTCAGCCAAATGTCTCAATGTATGATAAAATCGCTCACTGTGATACTGACAATTCAGGTGCAGCATTGCATTGTTGTAGAATCGGACAGAAATTTTTGATAAAATATATTCCAAAGTACCTATCCATCTAAATTTTCCGGCACTATATGGGTGTAATCATGATTATGAACCAAAACGAAAGGAGGAGGCAGCGTGAAAGCTAGCGAAAACGAAATTGTACGATTTATTGAGCCTGTTTTTTACTTTTGTTTAAAACGTGTCAACAATCGTGCAGATGCTGAAGATCTCGCAAGTGAAATAATGCTTCATGTACTTGATGGTGTGCGAAAGTATGATATTAAGTCACTTGAAGGCTGGGTATGGCGTATTGCTCATAACCGGTATGCTCGTTTTTATGAATCATGGAAAAACAAATCAAATGCTTCTGTTGATGAGTTTGCTATTGATCTCGTGGGAGATTATGATGTCGTAGATGATACGACAATCGCAGATGAATATGAACAGGTTTTCCGTTATCTTCACACGCTATCCTCCGAATACAAGAACATTCTGGTAGATTACTATATCGGAGAAATGCCAATAAAAATACTTGCCGAAAAGTATAACCTACCAGAAACCACAATCAAATGGCGACTCAATGTAAGTCGTCAGAAGGTACGAGACAGGATAGGAGAGGATAAAATGGATAAGGTTTACAAGCGTATCAATTGGGTAACTACAACTTGCAATGGTTCAATGGACCCCAACAGGTATCTTTCAAATCAGGTTGCCCGTGCAATTTGTGAAGCCGCTTATGAAAAGCCGCTGACAGTTGAAGAAATCAGTCTTAAAACGGGTCTACCCACAATGTATATCGAAGATGCACTGCCTAATTTGATTTACGGTGATGCCATAGAGCAGGTGGGAAAGAAATATGTTACTGATTTTATAATCCTTCGGCACAAGGATAAGTCACAAATGGAAAAGGGTTTTGCACCTATTGTCAGTGATGTTGCAAACTACTTTGAAAAGCTTTTTAATGATTACTCGCGAAATATCGCCGCAATGAGCTTTTATGGCCATGATTTTGGAATGAATAAACTTGGATATATCGCTCTACCTCTTGCGCTACGTGAAAAGATAAGAAATATAAAAAACAGTCTGCCGAATCTTGAAAACGGAGCATATCCGCCACGAAAGGATGGCGGTTACGGGTGGTTTATCATACAGGAAGCTGAGGATGAAAATGATAATGCCGGTGAGTACATGTCCGGGTGCAATGCAACAGATGAAGAAGATGGTGTTATCTATTGTTATAATATTATCAAGTATTTCAATAACGATATCTATCATAATGGTGGTACAAGATGGCTTTCTCAAAATCAGATACCCCAGAAATGTAAAAACGGGATCATTCCGGACGACTTGCTCTCTGAGGATGATATTGTCAGGCTGTTGCAACTAAATCTCATCATTAAAGATGATAATTGCAAGAATAGGTATAGCTTAAATTTTGCTTGCTTTACCAAAGAGCAGTTTTTAGAGTTTTCAAATTTGTTCCATATAGAAGATGAAAAGCTGGATAAGTTGCTTATTGATTTGATACTCAGCATCAAAAAGAGCTTTGTTAATTTCGTGCCAAAACGACTTGAAAGTCAGATTAATCAATGGGTTTCCTGTTACACACATACAATTATCGGTTATGTAACAGATGAGCTGATATCAAGAGGTATTCTTGAAAAACCCGATGATGAGAAACCACTCACAAACGGCGTGTTCTTTATAGAAGGAAAGTATATAAATGTGTAATGATATACCGAAAGTAGATCAATCTGCTTTCGGCATGCACTCTTTGTAATTGAACTGGTTTCGAAAGTATATTATCAATAATGAGGATAGAAGGGTTCTTACAGCAGTGCATGTCTATCGTACAGTGAACCAAGATGGTTGAGTATATCATCTTTACGAGGTGAGTATTTCGTGCACCGCAGGTTTTTTATGTTTACATTTAAGGGAGTATTCTATGGGTTGCTTGTTAATGCCTTTCGAACTATTATTTGATTTAATTATTGAAGGTTGGTTTTCATTAATGAAAGGAATATTACCTAAAAAAACTTATAGCACTGGGTTTTATGTTGTATTAAAAATTATAATTGGGATTTACTCTATGATTCTATTGGTGATCTTTATCATAGGTATTCTTAGCGCTATATTAACTGAAGCAACAGTTTTTGATCTATGGAAACTGATTTTTATTCCTCTTGGACTTAGTATCGCTCAAATTGTTTTAGGGATAGTTGTCCATTACATTACAAAAAATAATGCCCAATAAAAAGAGCATAGTGCCTTAAAATCACCTGCATCCTTTTTGTTACCTCTCTACAGAAACATCTTGCAAGAAGTAAGTTGTAAGCTTAAAAGAGAGCAACAACCAAGAATTTAATCAATTCATGGACGTGCGTTTGGCATAGATTGCAGAACTGGTACGAACGAATACCGATGCTTTGGAAGTGCTAAAACGTAAGCGTCAAATAGAATACACCTTGTGAGATGAATGAATGTTTGCGAGAATGATAGAGCAAAAAGATGTATTAAAGCAGAACTTTCATAAGTTAGGAAGGTATTGAAGATGACGCGAGATGAAAAATTATTGATGTGGGAAAAGAAGGTTGAACAGTTTGATAAAAGTGGATTAAGTATGCGCCAATGGTGTCAGGAAAATGGAGAAGT
>JAAYLF010000069.1 GCA_012522035.1 Clostridiaceae bacterium | reverse complement strand
GGTACTATCAGAGTACAGGGAGGTAACTACATTGGTTGCGATCCTGCGGAGTTGGATTCTTCGCTGACAGAGCCTGACAGCGAATATATTGCTGTAAGCTATAAAAAGGATGGAATACTGCAGTTCTTCGTTGGAGCCCGTGATTCGACATTTGTGTATGGTGCACCAAATACTGAGTATGCTCCAGTGCATGATAACTATACGATAACCATGCTTGCCAATAACGGTCTGTATAGTGTCTATTCGAATCCAATTGTAAAGAATGCACCAAAACCGGTAACCGTATGCCTGTTGCCAGGTAACTATTATTCAGAGACCACTGTATATGTCTATTCATCAGTAGACACCATCGGTCTGGGAGACAAGGAATGCATTATAGTGGAAAAGAAATCATCATCAGATTCCAACCGTCATCTCTTCAACCTATCAAATCGTGATACTGTTGGCTATGATTACATGACCTTGCGTAATATGAAGCTGATAGTATCGTCAAATACCACAGGTGGCAAGGACAACGGAGCGATTCAGGTGATAGGCCAGACCAAGGCAAAGTGCTATGACTTGATTATTCAGAAAACTGCTGTTACCGGTCGTCCAATTTATGTCAATGGAAATAATGCGAATAATGCTGATGGCAAAATCTATCGAGCATACGCATATTTCGAAAATGTTGTTATCGTAAGGAATAGCAGTAGCATATTTGAGACAAATGGCACGGTCACCATTCGTCATCACAATCTGACATATGATAATGGAAACAAGACCTACAATTCATCAATAAAAGGCTTCTTGGATTACACAGTCTGGGATTGGTAAGAAAACATTAAATTGATAATGAACTTCTTTTACAAGCTCCTGTGAACGCAGGAGCTTGTTTATTACAGTCATAATTGACAAGGTATTGTGCTTTACTAACCATTTGGAAGTGTGCATCCTTTATTATTGAAGAAAAAATTTTTTTCATAGAGCTTGAAATTTTAAATTGATTTTTGTATATTATTTACAATAGAAGATTTTTACTTTGCAAATTAACACCATAGTATGAATCTTATGATCGGATTTATTCGTTGCGGCACATAAGTCAGAATTTACATAGGTTAAACTGACTAACCAAAATCTTCATTTCCATGTTATAACATCAAGTATTACTAATAATAGGTAATATACTACTAATGGGTGATACTGCTTGGCAACCAAAATCACCCGTTGTAGCGATGGGAAAATGATGTTATATGTCTAGAATAATAATAAATAGTGACCTTTGTGCTGTATAGTGAAAATTGTCGTATTAGTCCTTTAGCCGTACTATCATCAGAAGCACCATAGGTTATATGAAAATCAGATATTGTTAAAGAAAGAGAATTGCAGCCCATATCTTATAAGCAGGGGGGATGGCAGACATCAAAAGTCTTATTGGTAATGAATTTGACTAGAGCGGGTCATTACGTATGTTTGCATGTAAATGCTGATAGTGTTGATCCCCACCAGTTTAGAAAATAATTTGCATTAGTATATGTAGATTTGTGGTATCAGGAAGAGCAAAGATTAAAAAAACAAAAAGATAGTGACAATAGCTTGATGCTATTATAAAATGAGATTAACGTGAATGGTCGAATTGATTTAGGATTTTTTAACTGTATGTTGAGGAGTACTGATACTAAGAAGGGAGTGTGCTTGAATGAAGCAATCGCAGCTCATAAGATTTCGTTTGCATTCTGTTGTAGGCATTGGTTTCTTTTTTGCTTACTTGATGTATTTCTTTTTTAATGGGAGCGTATTGGACAAGCTTCTTGAGTCGTATAGTAAATCGGCTTGGATTTACTTGTTGTGTGCAATGGGAGCACATTTTACAGGCTTGATTGTCAGCAACTATTATATTAAGAATATTAAAAATGCAAAACAGGTTATGGTTTTATCTATGCTCATTTGTTTAGTTGCAAATGGGATTTTCTTTTTTTACCCCGTCTTCCATTGGGGGATTGTGTTTGTCGTATCATTTTTTGCGATAGGAGGTGCGATTAAATCGTGGGGATACATACTCAGGGTTCATGAAAAACGTAAGCAAAGATTAAAATCCTGTGCTTATGTTCTAATACTGGCCAATCTTCTAACGATCGTAATAGAATGGATCTCAAAAATCATTCCTTCTCCCTTTAAATACATATTGGGAATAGCATGTATATTGATAGGTGTTGTTTTTGTTTCACTGCTTGAAACCGAACCATCTAAAAATGTTTTTAAATCGGAGATTAAATGTCCTGAACTGTACCGTAAGTCATTAATGCTTCTCATACTGTTTACCTTCACAATTTCCGGCATATCCGGTCTGATGTTTCAGGTTATAAACCCATCCCATCTTAATATTAAAAACACGGTTAGCTGGCATGGTGCGCTATCATATGCTTTAATTATATTACTTCTATACATATTACCCCCCAAGGTAAGAAGATATCATTTCTTGCATCTCGGTTTTATCATGATAATAGCTGCCTTTATTTCATTTTTGTTCCGTGAGATGGGTAAAGCAGAATTTTTGGTTTTGGGTATGTTGATATCTGCAGCATTAGGTATATTTGATTTATTCTTGTGGAGTGTACTTGGTGACATGTTGGATTATGCCGACAAGTCAAGCCTGGCTTTGGGAATAATCATCACTATGAAAGTATTAGGTGGTCTGTTTGGAGAGTTGTTGGGCATAACGGTATCAAGTGTGGGATTGGATAAAGCATATATTACAGTCATCGCATTGTGTGGTGTATGCATCTCTTTGTTCCTGCTGCCACAACTAAACAGTGTTTTGATTTTATTATTGAAAGATCATCCATATCTCGCTTACTACAATAACGATTCGGGATCAAATGTTGTAAGCCTTGATTTGAATGCGGCAATAGTGGACAACCTTCTCACTGAAAGGGAGTGCGAGGTGTTTCATCTGTTACTGCAGGGAAAATCAAATCGTGAAATTGCAGAAACAATGTTTATAAGTGAGAATACAGTTAAAACACATGTTAAGAACATTTTCAGGAAGTATAAAGTGTCAAGTAGAATGGAACTTGTTAACGCTGTTTTAAACAAGACATCATAAGAAAATATAAACATATGGGATTTATATAAAATGACGTCAGCCATTTATTGGTTGGCGTCATTTTGCATCTAAAAGCAATTGAAAAGTCACCTTTTTGATATCCATGTAATTTTGAGCGCAATTATCTGCATATATAAATAGTGTTGTCTCAATATGTGGTTTCATTACACCAGTCATAATAACAAGGAGGTAT
>JAAYLF010000068.1 GCA_012522035.1 Clostridiaceae bacterium | reverse complement strand
TCTAGCTCCGAAACTGGCACCTTGTTTCGAAAATCATGGCCGGTTCTAGTAAACTGATAATAGTCTGTAACCTTTGTAAAATGTGCTATTTCGACGATTCGCTTCTTTGTATCTCTACCACGCACTCGACATGTGTTAGGTATGGGAATATGTTAACCAGCGTATCCATTGACATTTTTTCACCTCCATGCCTTTTCCAGGTATAGTATATCATTTAGATTGGCTACCTTTCAAATCGTCTTGTAAAGGGTGCAAAAATCAAGTATACTTTAGAAGTATTTGATATCAGGAGTTGATGCAATGATACTGGAATTTGGTTATGGAGAAGGAATACAAAAAGTTGAAGTACCAGATGAAAATGTAATAGATATATTAAAGCCGAACAAGGTGGAGTATGACAGGATTGATGAAGAGGAAGTGAAAAGAGCCCTTTTGAATCCCATCGGCTCCAAAAGACTTAAGGATATAGTCAAGCCTGGCGAAAAGATAGTTGTTATCACCAGCGATATTACAAGACCAATGCCCACCTACAAGGTCATGCCTCTATTGCTGGATGAACTGTATGAGGCAAAGGTCAATCCAAAAGATATCACTCTTGTATTTGCTTTGGGCAGTCACAGAAAACATACAAGGGAAGAGATGATAAAACTGGCAGGCGAAAGAGCCGCCAACGAAATAAACATGGTAGACAGCGACATGCGTGACTGTGTCAGAATGGGAGTAACTGAAAAAGGTACCCCCGTTGACATATTCAGACTTGTGGCAGAGGCTGACAGAAGAATATGTCTTGGAAATATTGAATACCACTATTTTGCCGGATACAGCGGCGGTTCCAAGGCAATCATGCCGGGAGTTTCCACAAGAGAAGCCATAAGGAAGAATCATTCCCTTATGGTGGAGGAAGGTTCCCATGCAGGAAACCTGGATACAAACCCGGTCAGACAGGATATTGAAGAAGCAGCCAGCCTGTGCCCTATCGACTTTATCCTGAATGTGGTATTGGATGAGAAGAAGACGATAATAAAAGCGGTATGCGGTCATCCAGTGCTTGCCCACAGGGAAGGTGCAAAATTCCTGGACAAGTTGTATCTAAAAGAAATAAAAGAGAGAGCTGACATTGTTCTTGTATCTCAAGGAGGAAAGCCCAAGGATATAAACTTGTATCAGACACAGAAGGCATTGGACAATGCCAAGCATGCAGTAAAGAAGGGCGGTACTGTAATACTAATCGGGGAGTGTACTGAAGGGCTTGGTGAAAAAGTCTTTGAAGAGTGGATGACAAAGTCCAAAAGCCCTGATGAAATGATTGAAAGAATCAGAAAAGATTTTCAATTGGGAGGTCACAAAGCCGCAGCCATATCGCTTGTACTGAAAGATGCGGATATTTACCTGGTTTCGGCCATGGATGAAGAACTGGTAAGAAGCATGTTTTTAAAACCATTTAAATCTGCCCAGGATGCTTTTGACACAGCTTTTAAAATACACGGCGAAAACGCCACAGTTATAGCCATGCCCTATGGCGGTTCAACACTACCAAAAGAAATCAAATAAACGGCATCAATACGGGATGCCGTTTTCTTCACACCATTTAATTGCAATATTTACAAGCTCTTTATGCCTGAACTCCTTCCATTCCTCAACAAGCCTGAGTTTTTTTACAGTCTCGTTAAAAGTCCTCATTCGACCCTTGCCGGACAAGGCATCCATAAGCTTGTTTACATGCTTTTTCTTCTTTCTCGTATAACAAAACCTTGCCATGATTCTGTATTCATCAACATCGTATCTTGCAGGCAATTTTACATAAAATCGAATGTTCTTTAAAAAATCCACTGTTTCCAGTACCACTTTTCTTTCCCATTCTTCTATATATGAAAGATTGTCACCATTCAAATACTTGTGCGCCAACTCCAAGTGCATGATGTATATTTCGACAATTTCACCATTTCTTCTATCGTAATAATAGTATAGTCCATCCATCATATTGTTGAAGCATTCCACCAATACATCAATTACCGCCATAACAACTACCCCGTAAGTTTCTTTCATTTAGATTATATCAACAACTCAGCCTTTTTGCCATATTTTCGACACTATGACAGTCATGTCATCCTTTGGAGCATCACAAGACAACTCCATGGCCTTTTCAATTATCAGGTCCGCAATATTCTGTGGATTTGCAGCTTTAATGCTTTCTATATATGCATAAAACTCAATATCCGTATAGTCAGCCTCCCTGAATGCTTCCATCACTCCATCACTTAAAAGTATTACATAATCTCCTGCTGTCAGTTTTCTTGTAACCGTCTGGTATTCGTTCTCAGCCCCCTGCACAAATCCCATTGGCAGCGATGCAATAACCACTGTTTCCACCTTGTCCTTCTTTTTGATAACACTGGGTACAGCGCCCAGCTTCATGAAGGATGCAACTCCCTGGTACAAATCAATAACTGCCAGATCCACCGTGGCGGACATAACCTTGTCCACACCGGTTTCAAGAAGAGAATCAATCATGGACACCGCTGCAGGGAAACTAAGACCACTCTCCATAAACAGCTCTATTAAAGTTATAACTGATTCGCTTTGCTTGCGTGCAATTTCTCCGCTGCCCATGCCATCGCTCAGACATACAAGATAAATTCCCTTGTCAAGCTCTGTAAAAAGATATGAGTCCCCACTAATTTCGCTTCCATGCGCCTTCACACTCTGCACCTTTACAGAGATGTTTAAAGGTTCTTCTTCGGTATATACAAGGGTGCACCAGAGGTTGTCCCCTGTATTCTGACAGGTGGGCGTTTGAAGGGCCATTGGTACTCCCAACACTTTGGAAATTATCTTCTGGTAGGAATATATGCACTGTTTTTTTGACTTGCAGCATTTCACGTCTGCCACCACTTCATACCGCCCATACTTGTTACTGGAGACAGTGACATTCCTTATCTTCAAGTCCTGCAATGCGAATTCCCTCATGATATCCTTTTCAAGACTTTCAACAAAGTTCACGCTCAAATCCACTTCATCGGCAAGGCTTGTCAATATCTCAGACATGCCCGCAAGCTGTGCTGGCAGTACGCTTTTGCACTCCTCCACTCTTTTTCTCCAGAGTCTTTCAATCCTCCAGATTTCAAACGAACTTTTTGCCTCAAAAAGTATGCTGTTTAAATTGGGACATTTCGATGACAAGTTCTTTGGAACTTCCTCAGGCAAAATCCTTCCCTTGCTCTCCAGAATCTCGGTAACTGCGGTAAAAGCCTGATAGGATTTATAGAAGTTTCTTTCCCAGCAATCCGAGTTCAATGCACATTTTGCACAAACCCTGTCAGTAATCCTGTCTATTATCTGAACCATGTCCTTCTGCGTGTTTTCCACCGAATGGGTGTTTATCTCCCTGCAGACTTCTGACATTTTACTCAAAATGCCGGCAAAGCCATTCAATCTTTCACTGGCCACCTGCCTGAGCTTTTCAGCATAGTTTACCCTCACTGTCGGTATTTTTACACCGGTCAGCTGAGGCAGTTTCAAAAATTCTGTAAATTTCGAAGGAATGATAATGAAAATTATCATTGCAAAGAATATTTCGTAAACATTGATTATGATTTCCGGGGTGGCTGTCAGAAGTATGGAAAGAATAAAGTTTCCAAGGAAGAAACCCAGGCTTACTCCAACCTTTTTGTAGCGGTTGAAAAGCCCTGCAAGAAAACCACAGAAAGCATACAGAGAGATGATGGTCGCAGAAAACTGTCCACCTGTCGACATGGTGGAAGCGGTAAGAAGTATTCCTACAACCACACCACTGGCAGCTCCTGTACCCAGTCCCCCTCTATAACTGAAAATCATTATCATTGTAATACACAAAACCCTTTTCAAAGACAAACCAATAAGTACCACGTCCCAAAGGCCCATTAATGCAATTGCAATTGTAATGGCAATACAGGCAAGCTCTTCATTTGTCATCAGTTTTTTTGAAACCTCATCCTGAAACACATCCAGTGTGGTTCGGAACACAAAGAATACTACAAAGAATATAACAAGCTGCAGAACTAGTGCAAACACATCAGCCACAATCGCGCCCTTGACACTTAAAGCAATGGCACAAGGCACTGCACCGGAAAAAAAGAGCACAAGACCAAGCTTTGCATTAAGAGGCAGTCGGGGCTTGTCCGAATCACTGTATCCTTCCTCATCTCCAAGTGCCATCCTGTCATCAAATGCCATAATCACGTAAAAGATTATCATGGAAAAGCAAACGATAAATGCCTGCCATATCTGTCCTAATGTCAGAGTTCCAATTAATACAAGAAGCCCGTACAACAAAGTGGACACTTTGTCCATATTCTGCCTTTTGCTTGTTATTACCGCACAAAAAGCAGGATAGCCAAAAGGAACAATTCCATTTGGCAAAGCGGCTCTTGCAATGAAGAAAACAAATACTGACAAAATCATAGAGAATACGGACAGCTCAATACGCCCCAAGAACCTTGCAGAAAAGTTTTTGCCAACATTGATGCTTTCAGCGTTCTGACCCTTCATAACAGTCCCCTTCCTTGCTGTAAAGAATGTAGAAGGATTTTAACACAGCTTCAGGTCAAAACTGGTCGCAATAAGTCGAAATTTTATTTACTTGCCGGGAAATATAAAAAAAGTGTCTCCGACACATCAGCTCCCCTAGCCCCTCAATCTTGAGGGGAACTAGGG
>JAAYLF010000067.1 GCA_012522035.1 Clostridiaceae bacterium | reverse complement strand
GGTGTATACACTGCGGATTTGTCAAACATTGACAAGGCCAAAGAGTTGAAATGGGGCAACTACCAGGCGGGTATGGCAAAAGAACTGCTCGAAGCTGGAGTAGAGGTAAGAGGGGTGGACATGCTGTTTGACAGCATACTGCCTTTTGGTGCTGGTTTATCCTCATCAGCTTCCATTGAAGTGGTTACAGGGTATGCACTTGCCAGCTTGTTTGCAAAAGAGATGCCAAGTCGCATTGATATTGCTTTAATGGGAAAGAGGTGTGAAAACAATTTTGTTAGTGTAAACTGCGGCATAATGGACCAGTTTGCTTCTGCAATGGGAAAAAAGGATTGTGCGATTCTTCTTAATTGCGATACACTGGAATATGAATATGTACCCCTTGAACTTGGCGATTATGTCTTGATACTGGCCAATACAAATGTGAAACATAAACTTGGCAGCTCAAAGTACAATGAAAGAAGGCAGGAAGTTGAAAAAGGCCTTGAATATATTCACTCTGCAGCTCCTGATGACAAACGTCCATATTTATGCAACTACACGGTGAAAGATTACCAAAGGTATGAAAAGTATATAACTGATGAGACGATTAGAAAGCGCGTAAAACATGTTATATATGAGAATGAAAGGGTCTTGGAAGCAACCAGGGTGTTGAAGCAGGGAGACCTGGTCGGTTTTGGACAAATTTTGCTCAAGGCAAATGATTCAATTAGGTATTTATATGAAGTAACGGGCTTTGAACTTGATGCATTGGTGGATTTGGCGGCACAAGAGGAAGGGTGCATAGGAAGCAGAATGACAGGAGCCGGCTTTGGCGGCTGCACTGTCAATATTGTCCACAAAGATAAAGTTGAAAGTTTTAAAAGGAATGTAGGTGCGAAGTACAAGGAAAAAACAGATTTGCAAGCAGACTTCTATATTTGCAGAATAGGAGATGGAGTCAGGGAAGTGTTTGTCAATAACTGACGTCATATAAATACAGACCATGGGGCGGGGCGGTTATCCCCGCTTTTGTTCTGTCTTTTGACTCTATAATCATAGATAAATTATCTGGTGAAATCTTTCCAAGGCCTACGTACACAAGAGTGCCTGCAATTATTCTTACCATGTTGTATAAAAATCCGTCACCGCAAACCTCAATGGAATAGATGTTTGGAAGATACTCCTGTTTTACTATGGTGTGGAATATCGTTCGGGTGGTGGTTTTTGCATAACCTCCCTGCGCCCTGAAGGCGTCATACTCCCTTTTCCCTTGTATATGCACTGCTGCCTTTTGCATCAAGTTCAAATCCAGCGCTCTGTTTACATGCCAGACTCTGTTGTTAAGAAGGGGATTTCTTTTTGGAGACGCATGTACCAGATACTTGTAAGTTTTGCTTTTTGCATCATATCTTGCATGAAAATCATCGCTAACAAGGCATGATTCTACAACAACAATATCCTCCGGAAGAAGAGGGTTGACTGCAAAGGATATCTTGTCCGGAGGAATGTTGGTTTTTGCATGAAAATTCGCATTGTAGCATAGTGCATGTACACCTGCATCGGTCCTGCTGCAGCCTATCAAGTCAATATCTTGATCCAATAGCTTTGACAGAGCCTTTTCGACGACCGACTGCACAGTAACGTGTTTTTTTTGCTTCTGCCACCCATAGTATCTGGTTCCGTCAAATTGCAATATGAGCCTAATATTCATAATCAACTATCAAGCATTGCAGCGCCAATAATGCCTGCGTCGTTACCTAGCTGTGCAATCTCGATTTTTGTATGTTCCAAAAGGCCGCTGCCGTATACGAATTTATTAATGTAATTCCTAAGAGGTTCCAAAAGATAATCTCCTTCTTTTGACACACCGCCGCCAATCAATATTACCTCAGGTTGGAAGATGTTGATGTAGTTTATTAATCCCTCTCCCAAATTCTTTATATACTCATCAACAATTCTTGTTCCTTCCGGATCTCCCATTCTCTTTGCATCAAAGGCAGTCTTGGCATTGATTTTTGCTGGATCTCCATCACACAGTTCAGCAATAACGGAACTCTTGTTATCCTTCAAAGACTTTACAGTTTCGCGTATAAGAGCTGATGCGGATGCGTAGGACTCAAAACAGCCAAGTCGTCCGCAGGTACAGGGTTCTCCATCCACTCTGCTTACCTTGTGGCCAAGTTCTCCTGCTGCAAAATTGAATCCATTGTATATCTTGCCATCTATGATCATTCCACCACCAACTCCTGTTCCTAATGTAAAGGTGAGGGAGTTTTTGTAATTTTTCGCTCCGCCTGCGATGAACTCTCCTAAAGCTGCACAGTTTCCATCATTATTAAGATATACGGGAATTGATGTGTATTTTGCGAATACCTCTCTTACAGGAGTTTGTCTGAAGGGGAGATTCACAGTTAGAATTATTACTCCTTTCTCAGCATCAAAAGATCCAGGACATCCAATGCCTATGGATTTTATGTCGCTTTCCTGCAAGTTGTTGTCATTTATAATCTTTGACACCAGCTTCCACAAGTCGTATACTATTTCGGTGTCTTTTGCATTCTTGTTTGTGGGGGTACTGTCT
>JAAYLF010000066.1 GCA_012522035.1 Clostridiaceae bacterium | reverse complement strand
GTGCAGTACTGTACTACTGGGGGCATAACATGGAAACAGCAATTGTTCTTGAAGCTTGTGGTGGCAAAGCTGCAAGAGCTGCTGCATTGTTTGCAACAAAACCAGGAATCGTACCACCTTTCATAAACAGCACCATTTGTGTTAATGTGAACAGGATACTGGACACTTGCAGACAGGAAGTAATCCACACTGAAACACATGAAATTCCATCATTGAACTGTGGTGTTTTACTTGACTGCAAGGTCAAGAAAGCAAAGTGTGTTGTTAAAAAAGAAACCGAGGATACCGTTCAAGTACAGGTAAAACTCAGGGTTGCTTTCAAGATAAAGATTGGCGGCAAGAAAATGACTGTTGTAAAGCCGTTTATCATTAATTCGACAGCTCATTTGATGGTTCCTGAAAAAGCTACAGTGAGCTGCGAGGTACAGAATCCAAGATGCGTAAGCAGGCAAATTGATGAATGCGGTTTGGTTGAAACAACAGTCTGCGCTTTCATCAAGATTCAATCGGAGGTTAAAGAATCTATTGTAATACCCTTCGTAGCAAGCTGTCCTGTAGGACTTTGTTCGAGAGTTGTTACCGAAAACGAGGATCATAATTCCGATCTTATAGACGAATCCGATGAAACCATGTAATACCTGATCTATAGCCTAGAAACACCCTCGTTATATTCACATGCATAGCGAGGGTTTATTGTGCTCAAATTTATCACTTCTTCTGCCGTATACAAATATTATGATTCAGTCCTTTGAAACAAACCTCCATCTAAGTCCATATGCAGTAATCCAGGTTCCAATCTGGTTTTCATCCCACCCAGCGACAATGTCATCACAAAAGAATACTGATTCATCCTTTACAATGAGTGTTGCCCCATAGATATCAGCTGAATAGTTATCCTCTGGAGGTCGCAGGTTGAAAGCGGTTACACCTTCAAATACCATCTCAATTGAGTCGCACCATTGACTATCAAAGATCAATGTTGCCTGTCTGATTTTTGCTTCAGGATACATGGTTTTGTCGGGATTTACATATGCTCCACTTATGTAATTTGCTGTTCTGAGAACAGAATCATGAAAGTTAAAGACTTGTTTCATGAACTCTTCAGCATCTTTATCCGATTCAACATAATTCCAACCAACCATATACGAAGAAGTTATCATGCTCTCAAAAATACTACCTTTGAAATTTATAGAGTTTCCATTCAGCAACTCAGCCAGCATTGCCTTGTTTTCAAATATCCATGGATACCCAAAGTATTCAAAAAACAGAACATCACTTCTCACAAGTTTTTTGAAGCCGGATATTGTCTTGGAAACACCTGTTGATTTCTTGTAAATCCACCCTTTCGGATATGTGGGGACTATGGTATTTACAAGCACTTTGGGAAATGGTTTGCCCTCATCTTTATCCAAGTAATTAAAAAACTTTATGTATCCTCCGTCATCCGATGGCATATGAACCAAGTATTTTTCATAATATCCAGGATTAATCCTTGCATACACCTCAGACTTGAAGTATTTATTAGTTGACTTGTCATAAACACGAACCTTCACAGCACCACCCTCCTTTGAATGTTCGTTTCTATAATACAGACACCCATAATACTATCATTGCGTTATATGAACCATGAGCAATAATTAAAGAAAGCAGAGTGCATCCCTTGATTTTCTCCCTGAACAAGCAAAACAAAACTCCCAGGAATGACGTCATTATAACTTGAACTATATTTCCGTTGAATATGTGAAACAGGCCAAACAGTAATGACGATACAATAATTGCAAACCACCTTTGGTTCTTAATTTCCAATAGTTTGCTAAAGATATAGCCGCGAAATACAATTTCTTCCGCCAAAGCAACTCCCGTAATTGCATATATGAATTGATAGACAAATTTCCATGTTTCCGTATATTTTATACTTCCAACCATATCTTTAAAACCAAGCAATATGGGTACAACAGTCAGAACCAACGACATGGCAATGGCTAATATTATCCCAATCCCTATTTGCACAAGAATCTTGTCTTTTCTAAACCCGATGTCTGTAAGCTTCTCTTTATTCACAAACATTAAAACCCCTGGCCCTATCAACATTAGCCATTGCGTTACAATCATAAGGACCATGCGTATCGGCAAAGAAAACGACATAAGTAAATACTGGTTGAACATTGATAGGCCAAATACTGCGATAAATGCAGAAATCACTGCAATAATCAGCTGTATGACGGGTAATTTATTTTTAGATATCGATTTCATAACAAATCCTTCTTTCATATATAATCAAATACTTTACTATTATATCAAAGAACCCGTCATACCAGTGGTTTCAAATTAAATATTATTTACCACTACCCCTCCATCGGATTTGATAGTCTTTCCACTCTTAAGCGTATACTCACCAGCTTTATGAAAAACAAAGATATGGCCACCATTTCCAAACTCAACACCTTGAATCAACGGAGTGTTTACAATGTTTTCGACCTCAAGCTTCTTCGAAGCGTCAATAACCGCATATGAAAACTTTGAACCCTTTGGACTTGTTCCATGACTTATCCCAATTTTAAGCACATCCACCGCAACAGTTTCCGTCGGTATATTTTTGTTGTTTCTTCTCCAGCTTCCTGTAACTTTGGCGTATGTGTATTCCAATTTCCGTTCAGGATCCAAATTTATGTATAAAAAAGAACCGTTGGTTATTACATTACCATCTGCCTGAACATTGAAGTTGTCCTCAAGGACGCACTGATTTATTGTTGTCCATATTTCCTTGTCATTGTTCTGCTTATGACAGCAAATATTCGTACCCAGTACTATGACACCTTCGTCAAACACAATATACGTAACAGTTCCTGTCAGCATATCCCTGTTGTCAAAATCCATGGTCATGGCGCCTTTTCCGTTCTTTATACTGGCATAACATTTATCATTCAACCCAATTTTACTATTCCAGATGTTCAGCCTGTTTAGCACATCCTGTTCACTTTCAATATATGATGTGGTACCAGGCATCATGGAATAATCCCATACAGCAGGCATGTTCTCATATTCCTTTCCTGTACACATAAAGCACATGTTTGTGCCATAGGACAGGTTGTAACCGAGAATGTTTTCTCCATTCAAGCTTTCCGAACCTATAAGGGTGTTGTTCAAACCTTTAATGGAGATATAGAAGTTTTGACGCTGATGAGTCAGGACAAGACTGTCTTTAAAGAATTTTGTCTCCTTTATATATGGAGTCCCACTGTCATACGCAGTTATAAATGCTTCAAGATTGGCTTTTCGCGGAATAGATGAAGTTTTTGAATACAGTTCCGCAGCTCTTCTAATTGCTATACTGGTATATGCCTCCGGCCTGCAGTATTCACGACCTATGGCAAGATAGTCAACAGTACCGTTTCTAATCATGTACACTTGACCTTCAAGCAAAAAGTCAACAAGCAGCTTAAGTATTTCTTTAGAGAACTGATATTCAGTTCCTGATAGTATGTATACCATTGGTGATAGGGATTCTGTAAACGATCTGCCATACCCCATTGTATAATGCTGGGGGCCATGCTGGAAGAAGCTGTAGTCAGGCTTTACCCCTTCCTTTAAACCATCGGCTATTAGAATCTCTTCAGAGGCACGATCCACCGCCTTTTTCAAAAGCTCGCAATCCTGAACAAGGAGGGCATGCTTTACTGTAGTCCATACACCCCATATCAGATTGGCACCTGTCATGTTATATGCATGCTGATTGTGGGAAAAAGAACCTCTTTGAATAATTGAAACAGCTTTGTCAAGCTCCTCTTCTGTTAACTCATCCTCCAGCATTATTGTCAGGTCACACAAAGCAGAAGGCACACCTATTTGCATATACCACCAGTTGGTGTTTTGAAAATCATGCTTTAACCAGTAGCGGAAAGCGCCAGCAAGTTTATCAAAAAGCTCCTTGTCCATATCTCTTCCGTACCGCTGCAGTACAAGGCGTGTTCTATTCAAGAATGTATGTCCCTGCCAGTTAGCCGTGTTTGAATCTTGACAATTCAAGTCTGACCATCTGTACAAATCACCCTCGTTTTGCAACAAAGGCAGATACTCCTCCGCATCTTCCACATTACGCCACAGATATTCATAGTACCTCTGTTTTATAACCATTAAATCCTCTATCAAAACAGTATCCCCCTTTTACCCTTGCCTTGATTTTAGATTAAAGTATCCCGCATACAAGCACTTTGTCTACTACAAACTCCTCAAAGCTATCAATATCTTTAGTAGAGCTTATCCTTGCCGTCTGCCTCAATTAATACAGCACAGTCAGGATTGTAGCTGCCAGCTTGGCAGTTATGCATACAATTTGACTCAAAGCTTTTTGCAAAACTCATCAATAAAATGCATCCTATGCCTTCTAAATCATTCTATAAATCAATAACATTACACATATGCTTATTGGGGTCAGAATCAAAAGTAACATATGTATCAGGTAGTTTTACTCCCCATTTTCGTAATACAGACACAGCATCATCAATAATTTCTCTTACTACATTCTCATCAATCACCGGATATATAAAAGTTTTCTTCGGCTGTACTTTTATATTTTTGACTCCCATCTGAGTCAATACTATTTCTAGATTTTTTCTTTTACGTAGAGAGTCTTTTACACAAGAAAATTGAAACCAACCATAATTATTGAAGTTATGAAAATCTTCTGTGTTCCATTTCTCATATGCATACTCAATATGAGATACTCCTGATGGAGCAGGGCATGTTATGTTCTCCAAAGCATTTGATATAATTTTATCCAGAAAATTTATCTTAGTATTTTCTCCATAAATAAGCCAATATGCTACAGCAAAATCATTTACTATCTGTTCCTCACTTATAGGGTGTGGACGCACATCTGCGTTAAAGCACATGATACCATGTCCCAACTCGTGCAATAAATTATACCAGTGAAAGTATGTTTCGAATCTTTCTCTCGCATGTATTCCTCCAAAAATAGCATCAACAATATGATTTAATTCTGATGTACCCATACCATACCTACCCGTTATTATGTTAATTGCCTTTTTACCCGTTTCCATATGTTATCTCCTATTCATAAATACAAATTTTACTAATCACCCCACAAATCAGACTATGCATTTTTTAATTTTGAGCTCAGATTATAGCCACCTTTACAATTTACTTAATTCATCCATCATTGCAGTTCTATTTTTATATCTTGATTTCCAGTCATTAGTAATTTCTAACACTAGCTCTTTACCTCCTGGATATTTCTCCATTCTTCTTAAAATCGATACTATCTCTCTATAGCGAGTTCTACTTGTTGTTTTTGTTGCCATATCCTTTACTGTATACTCGTATTTTTTCAAAAGTTCTTTTGGATAAATATCTTTTAAAATTTCTTCATATTCCATAAGCATATATAATCCATAAGAGCTCATAACCAAATCAATTAATCTATCATACAATCCCTCCATCTCGTATAATTTATCAATTCCACTATATGGAGATAACTTACTAAAAATTATTTCTCTCTTCTCTAGCCATTCTTCTTCCGTGTATATTGATTTTAACTCTTTATATAATTCCACATCTCCTGCATTATAATCTAATACTAATGACCACAGCTCTTCTTCATAAAGTTGTTTTTCTCCTATTTCTTTATATAAATCTTTTAGCTTCATGCTATAATAGATTAAAAGCCCTGGCAAATCTTTTCCTTTGTCTTTACCTTCCTTAAGCAAGGTAATTGCTATATCGTAGTCCTTCTTGTTAATACAAATATCAATATAATATTTTCTAACTTCATCAATTTCTATATTTTCTCTACAATACTCATCAATCTCTTGTTGACTTATATTCATTTCCTCTAGAGTCTCTATACTTCGTAAAATTAATTTACCAAGTTTATATTGATTAAACCATGAATCTTTTTCTACTTTATATTCTTTTATCTTGTCATCCAGGTACATGAGTTTGCTTTCCATGAACTCTTCTTCTCTAAAATCTTCAAATAAAATCTTCTCTACATAATCCTCCATATAATCTATAACAGACCCATCCAAATGTTCAACAAACCACTTGTACATATCTCTTTTAAAATCAATACTGCAATTGTCCAATATCTCTTGCCATATCTCTAAACATCTGCCAGCTATTTCTCCCGTTCCGCCATCCGAATCATCCATATCTTGATTTGCTACTTTAACAAATATGTAATTCGTAAGGTCAAAGGCCTCTTTTAATTGATCATTATCTAGCATTGCTTGTATATCATTGTCTAGAATTTCTTCAAGTTCTGATATGAATCCCCAGGCATTTTTATAATCAACAAAACCATGATACCCTGAATATCTCATAAATATATTATTTATTTGATTTTTATAACATTCCATATCAACACATTGCAATCTACTTTTAAATCTATTTAATAATTTTTCATCGGTTCTTAAAACATCAATTAAAAACTCTTTAATTAAAGTAGGTTCTGCTTCTTCCACCAATTTAACAAGACTCTCCTCTATATCCTGACTTAGGAAAGCATTTTTTTCTTCCAAATAAAATAATACTGCAGCCATATGTTTGCAATTGTATCCAGCATCCGCATATGGACAATTACAACTTAAATCTATGATTTCCTCATCATCCTTCACAATGCCAACCTTGTATTCTTCCGTTCCATACACTGTAGCTTCTATCATATCTATTTAGCCCCCTATTGGGTTTGGAGAAAAACAT
>JAAYLF010000065.1 GCA_012522035.1 Clostridiaceae bacterium | reverse complement strand
TGTGTATATGTGTATGCTGGTATCTTCATACAGCGGTACTAAATGCTCTCTTTTTATAGGTCTCCCTACCCCTCTTTTTAACTTCTGCTAATGTATATACAAGGAAGTTTCTATCGTCCTTGGTGCATTTAAACTCGTAGACAAAATGCTCACCGCCATAGTCGTTGGGAATTACCGCCTTGTTCACTTCCTCCACTGTCAATAAAGGACTTACTTTTTCCAACGCTTCTTCAGCTGTAATCTTCGGAGTCGGAGTTTCCCTGTCATGATGGCTTGTGATGTAGGCATGGCTTTCCAGACCAATTACCTCTCCGGTATCCAAAGCAACTTTCACCTTCATCATATCGGGGTAGTAGCGAACTCCATCCTTTACATATACATAGTTGATGGTAGCTATATTGTCTTCAATAATATGATAGGAAGGTTCCATGTCCACCACACCAAGCCTTGCCAAAAAGTCTTTTCCTATTTGCGTTACCTCTTCCGCACTCAGGTTGGGCTCGCCAATATCCCTATACAGAAGATAGTAATATACCATGCCGCCTACTTCTGTAAGATCAACGTACGCAACATGAACATCTTCCTCCTCAAAACTTACAGTGTAACTGTAGGTTTTGATATTTGCGTTTCTGTTGTTCTCTGTCATGTTTACAGTAGCTTTTCTGTCACTGAAGTACTTGTAGATTTTTTCCGCTCCCTGTTCCTTCGTTATCTTGTCGCCTTTTAAACCTTTGGGTTTAATATCCGACATGTGGGTCGAGAAGGGACCGTCGTAAATGAGTGCAGGGTAGTTTTCAAAGGGTTTGGTCAGTTTGCTCAAAGATTCATATTTTTCCAATACTGTGTCACTGGAAAATATCTTATCCGAGTCTTTTTGAATATCCCTCCAGTTGTACCTTTGGGATGTAAAATCAGCATATACCTCGTAAAGACCTGAGTTAAGCTCTGTTGCGTAGCCATAGAGCTGTGTCAGGGTTTTGTAATCATCATCAGTTATTTTCTCTCCTCTGATTGCTCCATTGTTCCATGAATAGGATATGTCCCCTATCTGAACCAGAAAGTTCTGGACTTTTGACATCATGTTGTGATTCATTGGAAGCATGCTCAGGCATGCTGCTGCCTGTGTTGCACTGTTCCAGGCGTTCTCCAAAAGCTGGGCACGCTTTTGAGGGGTGCCTGTTGCCAATGCTTTGAGCAGGTATTCCTCCACGCTGCTTGTATGCTCGACAAGGTCGGTAAAGGCACGATTGTACTGGTTTTCAAGCGCAATTTCGTAGTCCCGGGCCATTTTGTTGTAATATACGCCGTATACTGTAAGCCCTATGAGCATTAAGAAAACCAATGTTGGCGCCACAAAATTTCTTGCCTTCATAATCTCCTCCAATTCCGCTTCATAAGCTTTGTTTTACCTATACTTGATTCAAATGTATTTTTGACTAAAACTTGCATTTTATCCTAAAAAAAAATTGGAAAGAAAGAATTCTATAAAAACACGAACTGCATATACATACATTGAATTCAATGTCTTTATCAAACAGCAAAGAGGGATGAACATGATTGCAGCATTAAAAAACAACGCCTTCAGGATGTGGGACAGAATCAGGGAAATGGATAGAAAGAAAAAAGAAAAAAAGCGTCTTGAGATGGAGTATGCTCTCCTTCAAGAAGAACTGTACAAGACAAACATACAGATACGCTCTGCATACAATAATTTTAACAATACCACGGACAAGGACTGCATCTCCTACTATCTGTTTCTCATAAAAGCACTGGAATCAAGATATGCGCTTCTTCTGAAACGGGCAAAAGATATCGATTATGCATAAGCTTGAAACAGTAAAGAATAGGTTGTATAATTGAATGTGACAAAGTATATGAAAAATGTCAGGAGAATTGTATGGGGAACATAGTCGTAAAATCAAAAGCAAAAGTAAATCTTTCACTGGACATACTTGGATTAAGGGATGATGGCTATCACGAAGTGTTAATGATAGTACAAACAATTCCTCTTTACGATATGATAACCATAACAACTGAAAAGTCGACAGCTGCAGCTGTCGAACTTGCATGCAACAAGAAAACACTGCCCACAGATTCAAGAAATCTTGCCTACAAAGCTGCAAAAATGCTGATGGACAAGGCAGGTATCAACGATAGAATCCAGATAAACATTAAGAAAAGAATACCCATAGGAGGAGGTCTTGGAGGCGGAAGCTCAAATGCAGCAGCCGTCTTGAAAGGCCTTAATGCATTGTACAATTTGGGCATGTCCACGGAAGAACTGGCGGATATGTCAAAAGTATTAGGTTCCGATGTGCCCGCCCTTGTATATGGAGGCTGCGTTCTTGCAAAAGGTACAGGTACGGACGTCACCCCTCTCCCTCCTCTTAAGAAAGGCTACATGCTTCTTGTCAATCCTGGAGTTTTTGTATCAACTGAAAAAGTCTATCAAAAGTATGACACCATGCATATTCCAAAAGATGCCCATCCTGACACAAACCAGCTCATAAAATTCCTGAGACAGGGAGATCTGCATGCTTTTGCGAAAAACATGAAAAATGTCCTTGAGCATCCTGTCCTGGAAAGCAAGTCAAAAGTTAGAAATCTGAAACAGGAAATGATGCAGACCGGTGCTCTTGGCACCATGATGACCGGTTCAGGCTCATCCATCTTCTCTTTGTTTGATGATATTAAAAAAGCTTACGCAGCCCTCGAACACTTTAGAAAACAACATTACTTTGCCGTGTTGATAAATTTATAGAGCTTACTCCGGTAAAATAGGTGAATGGGTGGGTATTATAAACTGAGAATAAGCCTTAACTAATTCATGTATGGAAACTAAAAGACTCACCTGCCTTAAAGGCGAAAGAGCTGCCTCAGGCTCACCTGGAATGTATAATCTATTTCCAAAAAAGCGATTTTGCACTAACTCTTACCATGGGACTGGCCATGCCACATTATTCCAAGTAATAAAAATGGAATCCGGAGTATTAACAAGATTCAAATCCAGCATTGAAAACATTTTTCTCTCGACGAGCAATTTCACAGGCAAATCGTATGTACCGTCCAATCTAGAAAGGAGCTCAGCATAAATGTCATCAAAACTTATCCAATCACCATCATAATGTACTTGCCAGTCCGTTCCTTCTTCATTAAGATCGATATTGTAAAAATCGGGGAAAAGGAAAATGATATAATTTTTTCTTTAAACTTATAAATAGGAGATGATTCGAAAATGACAAAACCCTATTGCTTTGAAAGATATATTAAAACAGAAACATGTATACCAAAAAGTATCGAAAAAGTTTCCGAACCTCGTATTTATATTACGGTTAATGAAGCCATTGAAGATTTCTCCGCTTTCAAGTCAATTATCTTATATGCTTATTCTGGAAGACAGTATTGGGAAAGCCCCTCACTAACATTTAATGATCTATTTTCTTCCATTGACAATAAGCTACATAATATGGATTCAGCTAAAATTTCGATATCTGAACTCAGCGATTGGTATCATACATGCCTAAAAGGAATGAAAATCGTAGATAATCACTTGACTATCTATACCTTGTATAATGGTATCTTTAGATTTGGTGCTGAATACGCTGCATATTTTACCGACGTTACCGTTGAAAAAGATTTTAACTCATACCGTGTTATACAGAGTAATGACAAACAAATAAATGTCGGCAGTATAATTGATGTAAATAAGGATAATCTATTCAAAACTTTATCTCCTTCTGATAAAGAATATTATCTTGTAGGAATACGCAGTTGGACTCCGGTGGAAACTATTTCTGTAGAATGTAACGGCAAAGAAATCCAGTTGCCATTACATAAATGTCGTGCCTCGGCCAATAAATTTACAGGTAGACGAAACCACTTCATTCATAGTGACGTTGATGGTATCAGTGTAGTTACATCCAACACATTCGAACTTAACGAGAATTATACATTTGATATGGCAAAAACGTTAGGAAAGAATTTACAAAGCAAAAAAGCATTAATATGGAATCTATCCGACAATAGTGGAGGATCATCAGATTATGCAGATTATTTCATCAGAGGTCTTAATGGTTACTCAGAGTGTAATACTAATGTCGCCATTTTACATTCCAATTATACTGATGCATCGTATAATAACACACCATATTATAAATGGGATTACATTATTGATGAGGGTTATGATTATTCGAAATCCATGTACAAAGGTTTTCTATATGTTATTATGAATAGTCGGACAGCTTCTTCTGGAGAAACGGCAATAGGATATGCAAAAAGTGTAGAAAAATGTTTGACATGCGGAGAAAACTCCTACGGTTGTGGGGTGTTTGGCGAATTAAAATATTATCAATTACCTTATAGTAAAACTACAATGGCCGTACCAAGCAAAATATTTTTAGGTGATTTTGAAGAAGGTAAGGGATATACTCCGGATTACTGGGTTGATAGCATTGATGTTCTGAGCGAAGTTCTAAAATGGCTTAAGTATAAATAAAATACAAATTTAAAAGGGGTGTGTTGTGCATCTTTTTGACTACGGTGTGCATTGTATATTAAAATGGATCACCTTTCCCAAATAAAATGAATACTGAACGGTTTAATGCCTATTGAGGTTCTCAGTAGGCATCTTTAAAATCAAAGGCTGTATAACTTCACGGCTTTCCCTCATCCAAACTTCAGTGCAAAACGCTGCTTCATTTTATCGGTGGCGGCTACCGTGAATGTCATGGCTATAATACTTCCCCGACCGCTTCTTTCTGCTGCATATTCAGATGTGCTATAAATTTATTTGAAAACTCTTCCTGTGTCATCTTATCAATTCCTTATATTTTTTCAGTTTATATTAACACATGCTTTTATTATATGTACATTACCCATCTTAACTTATATATAGTTACGTAAAAACAGCCTCCCGTCCTTTATGAATGAGACGATAGACTGTGATTTGCATTACCTTCATTTTTACAACCATTTGAAAATAAATATAATATCATACACACCGGAATTGTCACTAATCCCACCAGAAAAACCACACAGTGGAAACTTTAAGGCTTTCGGCTACCTCACTTAGTGTTAGGATTCTGTCCCCTGGTACACCCTGTCAGGACAAAAGGCATAATGCTCCTTTGCCAGCTCCAAGGCACAGGTTTCATTTACAGGTACAAGATCGGATAATTCCAAGGTGTCTTGCGTAAAAGCTTTCAGGAAGTGCCGGAACCAATGCCTGAAATTCTGTTTCGACATCGCCTTCCAAGGTGCCGTAAACACTGAAATATGGCTGAATGTATTTTGAAGATGCACTATTGGAAATATCTATGTAAGCAATTTGAATGTCTTCAATTTTGATCTTGTCCACATCCATGCCTTCTGCGTTTTCTTCCATGACAATCCAGATAACGTCATCCCCATACAAGGCTTTCACAAATTCGTCGTAGGACATGGCCTTTACTTTGCTTTTTTTGCTATAGTCTGAATATGCAAGAATCACCTCACGAAGACCTTCGCTATTATACGTTACATTTATTTTTGAAACCCCCAAGACAGGACAATCATCCAGTTCCCTGGTGAAAGCGACAGTAATAGCTGTAGTAATCTTTTCTCCTGTTGAATTTATTCTGGTTGTTGCTGATGAACGGCTGTACTTAAAACCATCAGGTAAAAGTTTTTTGCTTTTCAAGTAATCTTCTGCAGCTTTTATCACTTCATCCTCAGTCATTTCAAGCTCATCAACCGACAATAGCTGCTTGTAATAGCGGACATAACTGCCTTGACCCAATATTTTCCTCTTGCGTTTTTGGTACAACTTCATACAAATACACCTTGCTGTTGAACACTTGGAATTTGTCTTTGTCACATACAAGTTCTGCATTGGCAATGGATACTTATGCACCAATGGACTCATCAAAAGCCGCAGGGGTGAGCGCAGGTTGAGGCTTGGAAGCACACAAAAAGAGAAATACTGTTAAAAGACAAACAAATACTATTTGATATGTTTTTTTCCATACTTTCCCTCCTGGTTTTTCGAACTTTATATTACCAAGATTATACAAATCAAAAAAAGTCAATAGGTAATTTTTCTTGCTGGATGCCTCAATTGACATTTGACAGTATGGAGTATTATAATCTTAATTATTGATTGGGAGGCTTAATATGAGATATGAAATAGACCATGATATACATATACACTCTCATCTCTCATTGTGTTCCAATGACCCAATGCAGACAAAAGAGAATATTTTTGCGTATGCAATAAGGAATAATCTGAAATACATTTGTTTGACGGATCATTTTTGGGATGAAAAGATACCCAGAGCTAATGAGTTTTATGAGCCGCAGAATTTTGAGCATATTAAAAAGGCTCTTCCTTTGCCTGAAAGTGATTCAGTTAAATTCTAATTTGGCTGTGAAACAGAGATGGATAAGAACTACAGGCTTGGCATATCGGAAGAAAGGTTTGACTCTTTCGACTTTGTTATCATCCCAACTACACATCTGCACATGATGTCCTTCACAATTGACGAAAAGAATACATCACTTGAAAGGCGCGCAGACCTTTATGTTGCCAGGCTTGACAAACTCCTTGATATGGATATACCTTTCCACAAGATTGGAATTGCCCATCTGACCTGTCCCTTAATGGTCCCAAACAACAAGGACGATCACTTGAAGGTATTGGACCTCATTCCAGACAAAGTCTTTAAAGAACTGTTTTCAAAAATTGCTGAAAAGAAAGCAGGTTTTGAGCTAAACTTCTCCTTTTCCCAATATGAAGGAGAAACCTTGGAAAGAGTGCTTAGACCATACAGGATAGCCAAGGAATGCAATTGTAAGTTCTACCTGGGCAGTGATGCCCATCATCCACAAGGTTTTGATAATGCAATAAAGAACTTCAGTGCTATTATTGATGCACTGGTTCTTAAGGAATCTGACAAGTTCAAGATAAAAAAAGTGTCTCCGACACATCAGCTCCCCTAGCCCCTCAATCTTGAGGGGAACTAGGGTGTTCCTTTTTTTTACTGTTTGTCTTATAATAACAACATGAACATATTGCAAGAAATATTTAATG
>JAAYLF010000064.1 GCA_012522035.1 Clostridiaceae bacterium | reverse complement strand
TATTCTTCCTTTTGTATATGTACTGCCCTGCCATGCTGTTGTTTATGTCTTTAAGATCAAGGTTTACAAAAGTCTCATAGATTACATCTCCATTAAAGACAACAGCTTCCGGTATTTTTGTATTTGCCAGCGCAAAGCAGATCCCGTTCAGAAGATTGAGTGCAATTGTGGCCTGGTAATCCGGATGCACTATGTTGTGGTTGATTACAGTTCCATCTTCATTAACATTTGAACCCTCCAGCAGGTATTTAAGAACAAAACCGCTCACAACTTTTGAAGAGTCTGCGTCACTTGGCCTTGCGAAGGCTGAAAGCATAAGTTCCACATTCTTATACATCCAGGCGTTGTAGTTTTCATGGTTTGGCATCATGGCGCAGGCTATTGACAAAATGTTTGAATTCCAGGCATTTTCTTCAGCCTTTGAGTCGCCAGGAAATCTTATTTTCCCACTTTTATCCCTGTAGTAGGGTACATTGTAATTAATAAATCTGTTTGCTTCCGTTACTACGCAGTTTTGAATATATTCCCTGTCTTTTTCACTAAAATCCTCCCAAAACAGCCATCCAGCCAGAGCAACATCGAATGCCCACAGAGCACTCTGCCAGGCATTGCCCCAACCTCCTTCTGTATTTGAGTAGTGAGCTTTTGCAACGGATTTTGTAAGTTTCATTGCCATGTTTTTGGCATTTTCCCTAGAAACTCCTGTCACCGACTCATCATATATTCCAAAGGCAATGCTGGAAGACAAAGTGAGTGCCATATGCGTCAAAGGCCTTATGTCATGTTCATTTCTGCCTGTCATTGACAGGTGTTCTTTTGAATCCTGCAGGCTGAATCTCCAAACTCTGTTCCACCAGTCATTAACTATGTATTTGGTTCCATTTCTGATTAGATATATGGTTCCTTCCGCCAACTCACCTGTCAGTGGTTTTATATCAAGTTTGCTCCACTCTATGGGTATCACCTCTGGATCATACTTTACATTGTTGTCAATCAGTGCAATACTCCTTTTATCGATCGGGTTTGTTATCTTCCCGCAGCCGATGATGGAAGCAAGACAGGCGGATAAAAGAAGCAGGCTGGTAAGTCTAATTATTATTCTTATCATGGTTTCCCTCCATAATTCTGTTTTAGTTTCTCGTTATCCCTGTAGTGCTGAACCCTGTACTGGCCGGGTGTCACCCCGGTTATATTCTTGAACACCCGGCTGAAATATTGAGGGCTTGAAAAACCCATTTGAAAAGCTACCTGCGTGACTGAAAGATTGCCAATAGCAAGCAGCTCTTTTGCATGTTTGATTCTTGTTTTTGTTATGTAACTGCTGATGGTGTCGCCTGTAATTTCCTTAAACTTCTTTCTTAGATATCGGGTGCTGATATGAAATTTCTCACCTATGTCCTCTATCACCAGGTTTTCATATATGTTGTTGTTTATGTACTCAATAACCGAGTTGAGTTTGTGGTTTTTAAGATTCAGGCTCATGTCATTTGCATGGTCTTCCATCCCCTTTGACAAAAGGAGCAGAAGTTCCATACAGTACAGATTAACCAATTCCTTGTCCGTAATATTCCTGTTAATCCTGCCAATGCAGGATGCAATTTCAGCAGGTTTGGCTGTGTATTCGTATTTGATTCCTGCTTTCAAATTTTTAATGAAACGCAGTGAGTCAAGACAACAGTCCAAATCCGTTTCCAACATTTCAAACTGTATTTGGCTGATCCTGCAGCTTTGATCCTGGGTTACATAAAAGGTGTGTGTGACATGAGGGTAAATAACGAGTACTTCGGATTTATGGATGTCAACATAACGGTCATCCTCCTTTATGTGGATTATGCAGGATCCTTTTTCTACAACAATTACTTCCACATCCTTGTGTTTGTGAGGACCAAACTTGAATCCTTCAGGAAGAAGTCTGACACCAGCTATTTTAACAAGCAGCTTTCTGTTTTTTTGCATGTCATGCACCTTTTATGTCACCACCTTAATCCCTTGCGTTTATTTTATCACAGTATTTACATTATACACACCCATCTTTTTATTTTATTATAAATTCTGGAAAGTAGACAATATTCGTTATACATTTCGGAACAGCTATGGTACAATTACTGTAGCAAAGTTTAGGAGGAAGAAAAATGAAAAAGGGACTTTCGGACGTCAAAGTAAGCTTTAAATATGATGGCAATCAATATTATGGAGTCGATGGCTTTGATATGATTTCGGAAAAAGGAAGCATTGTTGACAATGTTGTATACGAAGAGTATGTGCTTAAGTTTTTGGACAATATCGATATTGTTGTGCAAACAGAATACAACAGAGAATTCAATGCTTTTGGCTACACGGTCTGGTTTGAGAACAAAGGCAATGCCAATTCGAAAGTGTTTTCCGATCTTTTTTGTGCTGATGCAATAATACAGGGTGGAAATCCTGTCTTGAAAGGAATACTGGGAGACCATGTGCACCAGTACAAGCCATATGAAATCAATCTGAAAGTGGAAGAGGCAAATTTCAAACAGGAAACGGGAAGAGCCACCCATGTGGTCTTTCCATACTTCCTGCTGGAGACGGATAATGGATCAAGCTTCATGGCTCTTGGCTGGGCAGGCACCTGGTCGGCAAGTTTTCGCTATGAAGAAGAAGGTGCAAGATTCGTTGCCAAGGGAGTCAACAATCTTTGTACATATCTAAAACCTGGTGAGAAGATAAGGACTCCTCTGGTTTTGACGATATCAACGAACATCGTAAGGGATACGGAAAAGGCCATGAATTTGTGGCGCAGATGGTTTGTAAAATACAATATGCCTCCTGTAAGCCCCATGATCACCAACTGGCTTGCTCTTGATACAGGAAGGCCTAACAGTGACGGCAGCATATCCGAGTATTACGGAAGCTGGAAACCCTCCATGGATAAATACTATGCTGAAGGACTGCATATGGACATAAGATGGGTGGATGCAGGCTGGTATGTTGATCCGGAGAATAAGACAGTACCCACGGACTGGTGGGGCACTGTGGGCACCTGGATTCTTGACAGGGAAAAATGGCCGGGGGACAGTTTTAGAGAGTCCATTGAATATGCGGAAAAGCGAGGGGCAAAGACCATGATGTGGTTCGAGCCTGAAAGGGTAACGAATGTGAAAGCTCTTTCAAGGAATTTTGGATTCAAAAAGGCATGGATATTGGAAAATGGCGGCCCTGTTATGCTGGCGAACCTTGCGATACCGGAATGCGTTGAATATTTGACAGACAGAATAACTGGCACGATGGATGAGCATGGCGTGCATATGTACAGAGAGGACTTCAACTGCGATCCTGCAGGCTTGTGGGCTGTGGGAGATGGCAAAGAAGAAGGACAGAGAGACGGCATTACTGAAAACCTATACATACAGGGTCATTACAGGTTGTGGGACAATATTATCGCTTACTGCAAAAGAACGAACAAACTTCCTTTCATTGATTCCTGCGCCAGTGGAGGAGGCCGCAATGATCTTGAGTCCATGAGAAGGGCGGTACCTTTTCTAAGAAGCGACAGTGACAGAACAAGTACAGGTTTGAGACTGGCCATGACCACTTCCTTCATGCAGTGGATACCCTGCTGTGGGGCTTCAACCAAGGAAACTACAGAGCAGCTGACTGCCGGAAAGCCTGATATTTATGTTTTGAGAGCTTCCTACCTCCCCATATTCAACTATAGCTTTGAATACACACAGGACAAGGATCTGGATTATGATACATTAAGACAGGCGCAAAAAGAATGGATGCAGGTTAAAAAGTATTTCTACGATGATTTTTATATACTTACTCCCTGGCATCCAGAGCCTGAAACAGACAAATGGACAGTATATATGTTTATAAATCCCACAACACAGGAAGGTGTGATTCAGGCCTTCAGGCAGGAAAGGTGCGAGGAAGAATCAGTAACGGTAAAGGTTAGAGGTGTTGAAGCGGACAAATATTACACCATTACTGATGTGGATGGCAGAAATTCCGTCAAGAGTGTCAAGGGAAGTGACTTGGCAAAAGGGTTTGCAATCACTCTCCCTGAAAAGAGAATGGCTGCAATTCTTTTCATAGCCAAGGAGCAGTAAAGCCATGAAAACCGTGCTTGCCGCTTTTGCCAAGGAAGGCCTTTATATTTGCAAGTCTGATTATGGAAGGTATGTTGTTAACAATTTTGATGTGAATATTGGTTCTTCCTTTTCAATAACGGGCGTTTGTTGGAACAAGTCAAAAAGACGGTATGGCCGTAATATTTGCAAAAGGAGACAAAACAAACGGGCATTATGAAGTCTGGCTCAATAACGGAGAGCTTGCTTTTTACGCTCCTGAGATGAACTTCAATTCCTCAGTCTATTCCGGTGCTAACATTGCAGATGGAAAGAAGCGTCATTTTGCAGTTGTATATGATGGAGAAACAATGATGTTTTATGTGGATGGAAAAGTCAAGTCCGACTCATATGTCTCGGGATATGTCAGCGATTCTGTAATGGATGCCTGTATTGTGCCTTGGTTGATGGTTCTTTTCCATATGAAGGTTATATAGAAGGTATAAGGATATACAATTATCCGCTTGATGAGTCGGAGATACGTAAAACTATTCCAAAGGACATTAAAGTAACGTGCTTTTTGCCTGATGAGTTCCATGCTGCGGGAAATGGGTATAAACCCGACAAATATGAGCCCAAAGAACCACTGAGGGGCATTCCGAGGCTTGTGTATCCTCAGGCTTTGCCTCTTGTGGATTTTTTAGCAGCAGTAAATTATGAAGGCAGCATTTCAAAAGCTGGCGATAATGCAGACTGGGACTGGGGCATGTATCAGGACGAAAAGGGAGAATGGGTTCTTATGGAGACGTATGGACCTGGCTGCTTGTACAATTTCACACAGCATAGATATCCTGCAAGTCCGGTACCTGTTTTCAGATTCTATTTGGATGATGAAAATGAACCAAAGTACGAGATAAAACCAGGTGAGTTTGACAGTAAGGCACCTTTTGTCAAACCCCTTGCCGATATTTATGAGGGGCCGGAAGATGGAGGAAGAGGGCCTATCTGGGTTGTCAGAAGCTTTGTACCCATGGAGTTTGACAAGTACTGCAAGGTGACGTCGGATATCAAGCTTGAAGGAAATGATAAAGCCAAAGGTGAGGGCAGCTGGGGTCATATTACATATGTGAAACATGATACATATAACGGGGAAAAGATGGAGATGGGCATTGAAAAGCTTAAAAAGATGGCTGAAAACCATACTCATGATCCAAAGTATTCAGAGAAAAATGAATACAAGGAAATTAAAGGTTTGACCATAAAAGCGGGTGAGTCTGTAAGGATACATGATAAAAAGCAGAAGGGTCAATTGCATCTATCAAGTTGTATCTAGCAGGCGTGAATGTAACTAACAGTATTTTAAAAGATCTTTGGATCAGAATATATTGGGATGGACATGAGGAAAGGGATGTGTCTGCTCCGATTGGAACTTTCTTTGGCAATCAATACAACCTGTCAGGTTGTGAAAACCATCACCTTATGCTTGGGATGAGTTTGAAACTGGGAGAATACCTTAAGTGCTACAATTACTTTCCAATGCCTTTTTGGGAACGGGCGGTGGTGGAGCTGAATAACAGCAGTAATATGGATATTGAAATACATTGGGCGGAAATCGGTTTTACTCCCGGTTCGGTATGCCGCTATGACAAACAGAAAACAGGCTATTTTGTCTCCTCTGAGTATTATCCCAAAACAGAGAATGTAAAGGGAAAAAACAGTGTGATCGCAAATGTTGAAGGATTTGGGCACATGGTTTATGGTGTCATGTCCGGGTACGGTATCATCAATGGCTGCGAAGGTTATGTTAGGGTGTTCATTGATGGGCGTAAGTCTCCGGAAGTTGAAAGTGACGGCTCTGAAAGCTGGGCATCCTATGGATGGGGATTTGTAACGCCTCCCCAAGCAAATCCCTTCAGTGGATACAATGGAGCATACAACTCCAACTCATATTGGTCCATGGTGAGACTTGCGCTGGGCGACTCATACTTCTTCAAACAGTCCATTAGATTTGAGCTGGAACACGGGGGTGCCAACGAAGGTCTTGGATTTCATTCCGGACAAATCTTTTTGTACATGCTGCCCAAAACTGTGAAGGTGCATGCCTTTACTGATGAAATTGATGTTTCGGACAAGGAATCCCTTGACAAGCATGATTATACGGTTGCGGGAAGCTATGACACAAAAACTGTTTGCTCTGCTTATGCCAATGGTATAAACACGGATTACAGGGAAGGATTGATACATCTTAATTTCAGTGGCAGCATATCGTTTTATGCCAGCATTGATAAAAACAACAGAGGTGTTGTTCTGAACAGGACATCTTCGCAAAAAGATGGAAGACACTGTGCCAACATATATGTGGATGATGTTTTGGTGGAAGAGGCGATGTGGTATTATGCAGACAGCAATCCGTTTTACCAGTGGCTTGATGACTCCTTTCAGATTCCCGAAAGGTATGCAAAAGGAAAGGACAGAATCAAGGTAACCATTGAGCCTGTTGAAGTGGATGGTTCAAAAACATGGAATCATTCAAAGTATTTGATCGCATCCTTGTTGAAATTAACCTAAAGTTGCAAGCTGCTCCTTTCTTTGCTTTTGCAGGTTTGCCCATGGTATCCGATGCTGTTTGCAGTATTGCATAAACAAAATGGCTGGTTAAGGCATGTTTTTCCCTTTGTCTGGGGATAATAGCTAAAAAAGGGATTTAGCATGAATGAACCAATTGTTGTTATTGCAAGGAGCATTATTGCCTTTTTCTCACTGCTTGTTTTCACAAGACTTCTTGGCAAGCAGCAGATAAGCCAGCTTACCTTCTTTGATTATATTCTTGGCATAACTATTGGCTCTGTGGCTGCGTCCTTGACAACAGACCTGGATTCAAGGGCATGGCCTCATTGGGTTGGCCTTTTTATGTGGACCTTGCTGGTTTGGTTAGTCCAGTGGATAACCACCAAATCAAGAAGACTGTCCATTTATCTTGATGGAGAACCCACGATAGTTATCATGAACGGAAAGATAATGAAAGATGCCATGAAGAAACTAAGATACAGGATTGATGATCTGGTTGAGCAGCTGAGGCAGAAGGATGTATACGACATAACACAGGTGGAGTTTGCGATAATTGAGAAGGATGGAAGGCTTTCCGTTCTCAAGAAGGCTAAGTATCAAAGTGTTACACGAAAGGATATGAATATGACGGTGCAGCCTGAGAGTGTGGCAACAGAAATCATTTACGATGGCGTTGTTATCTATTCGAATTTGAGGCAGTTGAAACTTGATGAAAAGTGGCTTTATGGAGAGCTTGAAAAGAGGAATATAAAGTCGCCGGGCGAGGTCATGTACATGTCAAGAAAACTGGATGGTACTTTGTACGTGGATTTGTACAAGGATCATGTAAGCAGGGATAATGTTACCGACATAACAGACTGAGGAGGTTAAATATGAAATATGTCAAGGTTTTGATTCCTGCATCTTTAATTATGGTGTTTGTTTTTGTCATGAATACAGCCTTTATCTTTCATCCGTTTGTTAAAAGCATTCCAGACCTTTTTAACGACATTGAAAACAGTATTGTCAATGAGGATTGGGACAAGGCATCGGAAAAGACGGATGCCCTTTACAAGGAGCTCAAAGAAAAGTTCCTATGGATGCAGTTTGCCATAGAGAGAAAGGAAATGAACAGTTTGATTGTAAATCTGTACAAGCTTAAGGGATGCATAAAGATTGAGGATGTATCAGGCAGCATTGATTCCCTTTATGAGATGAGGGCGAATTGGTCCCATCTGGGAAGCTGATAAAAAAACAATTGTATATATTATTTAAATAGGTTACAATAGGTTAAATATTTTTATGCTTGAATTTGCTGCAGGGTGTCGACTATGAAGAAGGTTCTTTCTATTAGAGGTATAATTGTACTAATATTCGTAATATCCATGATAGTATGCGTGTTTTTTGCACTTGCGGTTGTGTTTGGCAATTGGAGCCAATCAGCCAGAAATACTTTGAAGAATCAGGCCAATGACCTGCACCATACTATCTGCGACAAGATCGAGCAAGTTCTGGATAACTCCATAGCGACCATTGAAGTAAACAGCAGACATTTTGAAAACAGATTAATCGATATTCAAAACGAAGACGAACTCTATTATTTCTTTGTCAGCAATCTAAAATCCATAGATAAAAACATATACAGTTTCAGTATAGGCACACCGAATGGGGAGTATTACGGTGCAAGAAGGAATGAAAATGACTTTATCGAGATAATGCGAAACAACGAGGAAACCAATGGCGAGTCCTGGTATTATTCTGTAAACGAGGATATGACAATTGGTGAGCTGAAAGGCAGGTTTGGAGAGTTTGATGTAAGGACGATGGACTGGTACAAGAAGGCTCAATCAACCCGTAGCGTTGTGTTTTCAGACATATACTATCATTTTGTCAGGCCTGCTTTTACCGTATCTGTTTCAAAGTCCATTTTGACAAAAGAAGGGGATTTTCTGGGAGTATTGGGTGTACATATAGTACTTTCGGATCTGGGTGAGTTTTTGGCAGACACGGTTAGAGATAAGAGGGGTTATGCTTTTATTGCCGAGAAGAATACGGATTTGCTTGTGGCCAACTCTCTTGGTTTTGACAACTTCGTTGAAGAGGACGGAGAGAGGATGAGAAGAAATGTTTACGATCTTGGCAACGACATTGTCAGTGAAGCATACAACATGTTCAAGCAAACAGGTGTAAGCCAGTTCAAGTACAAGGGCATTTACTTCAATTTCATATACAACTACAGAGGTCTTAATTGGATTGTGTGCACTGCTGTGCCTGAAAACTATCTGATGAAGGATGTAAGAAACAACATTTTTCTAACATCGGTCGTGGTAATTCTGTTCCTCATATCATCAATTATCATTTATTATGCAATAACGAACAAATTGGTAAAGCCGGTAAGCATCCTGATACAATCAACGGAGAAATTTGCAAGAGGGGATTTGTCAACTAGAGTGCCGGTTTCAAGAAACGACGAGCTTGGAAAGATTACAAGGGCGTTCAATGAAATGGCGGAAACCATTGACTCTCTTGTAAATGATTTGGAGAACAAGGTTAAGGAGCGTACTTCGGCTCTTGAGGATTTGAATGCTCAAATAAAGGAGAAGGAAGAGCAGCTTAGAATCATCCTTGATTCCGCAGCGGAATGCATCTTTGGTGTGGATGTAAATGGAGTTTGTGTCTTTTGCAACAAAAGCTGCATACAGGTGCTGGGTTATGACAGTGAAGAAGAGCTTTTGGGCCAGGATGTGCATGAACGCATCCACGGTTATGACACCCAAGGGTACAAGGTGAAAAGAAGCGACTGCAAGGTAGTTAAAAGCATAATTGACGGTATTGGATATTTCTCGGACGAGGAAACCTTCATAAGGAAGGATGGCACTCAAATTAACGTCTCATATTACTCTTATCCCCAGTTCAAGGATGGGAAGATAATAGGAGCGGTGGTAACTTTTGTGGACATTACCAAGAAGAAGGAAGAAGAGAAGAGAATCAGATACCTCTCCAACCACGACTCCCTTACAGGTTTTGTCAACAAGAGGTATTTTGAACAGCTGCTGGACGAGTATGATAACAAAGAGAATTTGCCTCTTGCAATAATTTATGCGGATTTGAACGGCCTGAAACTTACAAACGATATTTTTGGACACGATGCCGGTGATGAACTTATAGTTAAGGCGACCAACTGCATAAGGAAAAATGTAGCGGAAAACAGTGTGACTGCAAGGGTTGGAGGAGACGAGTTTGTCGTCCTTATGCCAAAAACGGATGAAGAAACTGTACAAGGGGTAATAAATGCTATTAACCAGGATGTATCTGGAGAGTATGTGCATGCAGTCAGGTGTACCATAGCCATGGGCTACAGCATAAAGACCAGCAGGTATCAGGACATCAGGCTTGTGCTTACAAATGCCGAGAGTGAAATGTACAAGAACAAGGCAAGGATGAGCACCAAGTTCAGCAGAGAAGCCATAAGCTCTTTCATGAAGCTTTTGCACGAGAGGTCTGAAAGGGAAAAGAAGCATTCCAGGAGGGTAAGCATGCTCTGTGAGAAAATGGCCAAAGCTCTTGGTTTTGATCGTCCTGATGTTAGAAAACTAAAAGAGATAGGTTATCTGCATGACATTGGAAAGGTAGGCATAGACAAGAAGCTGCTTGCAAAATCAACATTAACCGAAGATGAAATGCAGTCCATGCAGCAGCACTCGTTTATCGGGTACAGAATACTGAATCTGTTTGAGTATACGGTGGATTATGCGGACAGTGTGCTTAGCCACCATGAGAGGTTGGATGGTTAAGGATATCCCAAGGGTTTGAAGGGCGAAGCAATACCAGTTAGAGCAAGTATAGTGGCAATAGCAGAGGCGTTTGACAGGATGCTTGACAAAATGTCCCTGGACGAAATTATCAAAGAGATTGAGTTTGAATCGGGAAAAAGCTTTGATCCAAGCCTTGTTCCTGTATTTTTGGAGGTTATAAAAAGAACAGAATTTAAATGAAATGTAAACAGTATAAATTTACTATAAACAGCATGGTACTTGCCAAGATATTGTGATATAATCCATACTTGTGTGGTAAACACATCCTGTTAAAACAGAATGCGCATTATTTTAAGAGAGGAAGATATTGGCGATGGAAGATACCTGCAACAAGTATGAAAATGGTGCTGGCAAGGTACGTATTAGGAATTATGGCGGGTACAAGGTAATATGTTTTGACAGAGTAAGAGTTTTAGAACTGAATGATGAAAAATTCATGGCAAATGACGTACCACAGTTTTGGATTTCCGGAGTACATATCAAACAACAAGGTATTACATTTACACCTGCCTTTATGAAACGCTGGACCAGGGTTGGCAATGATATAAAGGATTTGAAAAATGTATTGCCAACAAACGAGCAAATAAGACGCAAAAGGATTTAACCAATTGTAAAAGCCCCGCATATTGCGTGGTTTTTGCATGTGAAAAAATAACATAATATTTTTCAGGCAAATCGTCCATATTTAGTATAGTTATACGATGGAAAAGGAGATTGGCGTGAAAAACGGTGTCATCATTTTGCTTCTTAATATCCTTATGTTTGCTCATGTAAATGAATACTTGAAACAATACACCTATACTCTTGTGTTTGAAGAGACCTTCCAGACTGAAGATGGCTCGTTGAAAGACAAAAAGGATCTGACAAGGGACTGGGAAGTAAAGGATTTGCATATGTCAAATATAACAAGCCAGGGCAGGTATGAGTTTTCGGGAGAGTTTTATTCAAAAAAGGAATTTTGTCAATACAAGCTGGAGTTCCACATGGCGCCAAAAGACGCGGAAACCTTTGGTGTTCTTGCAAGAGGTGGGGACTTGAGAGTAAAATTCATAAATGGGGATTACGACAAGTTTGCGGTAATTGTAAAGGATCATGAACAATATGCATCCTTGCCTGAAGGTTTTGATTTGTCCATATTGAACAAGTATTCCCTCTACGACAATGGGGCATGTGTCTCCATTTTTGTTAATGACATTCATTTGTTCAGTACCGACTTAAAAGACAAGGATGCTGCGGAAAAGGGTTTTGTGGGATTTTTCAGCGAAAACGGCATAATGACCGTTGATAATATTGATGTATATTCAATGAATCCAAGAAATCCAAAGACCAGGGACGACTTTCTTGTCCTGTGCCTGATTGCGTTTGCCTTCCTTTCATATTTTTTTGTAAAGATAAGAATAGAAAAATAATTCACCCAAAGGGGTGAATTATTTAACTGCATATCCCAAATCAGTGAATTTCTTTTTAATGGTTTCCATGTCTATTTTCTTTAATTTGGCTCCTTTTGGTATTGTCATGAACCTGCCGGCAGTTTGAAGCATTCCTGGTTTTGTTATGTCGGTAAAGCCCAAATCCGCCAGTATGTCTTTTACTGCAGGATCATCGCTGCATAACTCGAATACGGTTTTATTCAAATCAATGATTTTTTCCATATCAAACAAACTCCTTTAACAACATGGTTTCTTCAAGGTCGTAATGGTTTAATAAATCCTGCGATATTGTGTCGAGCAGTACATATGCCTGCCTGATGTCAGAGCATTGTATGTCGTTTGTCTCATATTCTTTGGTTATAACCTTGAGTCTGTTGAGAATGTGCCTTGTTCTGTCGTGTTCCCTTATGAGATCCATTGCAATTTCGTTCTTTTCAATGGCACTATTCCCGTATTTCAGTTTACTGAAGAGCAGGGTTTCCTCTTTCAACAAATGCTGCTCAAGGATGGCTCTCAATTGTCCAAACAGGCTGTATATCTCAAACAGCACATGGTATTCGCTGCCGTGTCTGCTGAGGAACAGTGTAAAGAAGTTCTGAAGTCCTGGGGAGATTCTCTCTAAGACCTGCATGGTAATTCTCTTCAATATGTTTTGCAAATTCCTGTTTGGTCATTTCATTGTATGGTTTGGTCATGCTGCATCCCCTTTATACTTTTTACATGATTATTCTACCTGGCAAAAACTATCGCGTATGTGATTTGAATCACCTTAAGGTGAACAGGGGTGAAGTATAACATTGAAATGTTACATAATTTGTTTTTGAGGATGCTGAATGTTAACTTAGATTGGAGAATGTATTAACTTTCAAATAAATTAACGGGGATTCATTAAATCCCCGCCATTTCATCAAGAATATCCATTTTTTTTATTATCAAAACTCTGTTGTTCTCTGAAAGAATTACGCCTTTTTTCTCAAGCTGGCTAAGTTTTCTGCTCATTGTTTCCCTTGCTATTCCGAGCTGGTTGGCCATGCCTTCCCGGCTTATGGGAAGATTTATTTTTACCCCGTCTTTTGTCATTATTCCATACCTGTTTGCGTAATCCAATAAAAGCAATGCAATGCGTGCATCAAGGTTTCTTACGCTCATGCTTTGGAATGCGTTTTCCATTGCGGAAATCCTTTTTCCCAATTCATCAATTATACTTATTGCAATATCGGGATGGGTGTAAAGGAGGCTGTGGAATCTTTCTTTTGTAATAACGCATACTCCCACATCATCCAGGGCTTCTATGTAAAAGGCGGCGCTTTCAGAACTTAACAGGCTTCTTTCTCCGAAAAAGTCCCCTTCGCCAAGGATGTAAAGGATCTGTTCCCTTCCGTCAGGAGTATATTTGTATGCCTTTACACTTCCTTTGTTGATGATGGTTATTGAGTTTATCCTGTCGCCCTCTTTTAAAAGAATATCGCCTTTTTGGTAGTTTCTATGCTCAATAAGTGCTGCAATGTCCCTTGCGTCCCTTTCATCAAGAGAGGAAAAGATGGGTACTTTGCTTACTCAGCTGGTTTGATTGCAGTATGCGCATCCTTTTGTTGCTTTCATTTAATCCCTCCCTTTGCATTGTATAGGGATATGATAACATTGTATAGGACTGT